>JAGVUD010000285.1 GCA_019136435.1 Armatimonadota bacterium
GCGCTTGCTTTCAGCATCTGACACTTTTTAGCGGGGAACCGAACCATATGCCTGAGGAGAATCAGATAGCCGGACAAGAGACCGTCAAAGCGTGGGAGCCGAGAATCCTTGGCATTCTCTGCAACTGGTGCTCGTACGCAGGGGCTGACCTGGCCGGGTCGGCGCGTCTGTCTTATCCCGCCAACGTCCGCATTGTGCGCGTGCCGTGCAGCGGGCGCGTGGACCCGAGCTTCGTTCTGCGCGGCTTCATGCGGGGGTTCGACGGGGTGCTGATATCCGGCTGCCATCCGGGAGACTGCCACTACGCCAAGGGCAACTACTACGCCCGGCGCAGGCTTACGGTGCTGAAGAAGTATCTGGTGAAGATGGGCATTCCCGAAGAGCGGTTCCAGTTTCAGTGGGTGTCGGCGTCCGAGGGCGGGCGCTGGGCCGAGAGCGTGAGCGAGATGACCGAACGGCTGCGCGGGCTGGGGCCGTTCCAGGGAGTGGCGCTGCAGGATAAGCCCGCGCCACACAGAGAGGCGGCTGCGGTATGAGCGTTCAGGCTGTGCTGGCAAACCAGCTTGCGGAGGTGCGGCGCGAAGCGCGCAGAGTGCTCGAGTCGGGGGAGGTGAAGACGGTCCTCGGCTACCGGGCGGGCCCCACAGCCGTCCGGGCGATGCCTGCTCTCATCACCCGTCCCGAAGACACGGACCTTCTCGTCTGGTCGCCGGCCTGCGCCAACAACCTCGGGTTGTACGTGCGCCAGGCCGCTC
Source organism: Armatimonadota bacterium (assembly GCA_019136435.1). Classification (GTDB taxonomy): domain Bacteria; phylum Armatimonadota; class UBA5829; order DSUL01; family DSUL01; genus JAGVUD01. Next base: position 756 of record JAGVUD010000285.1, read on the forward strand.
TGGAGGGCAAGGTCGCGGTAGTCGCAAAGGGCTGCGACGCGCGCTCGATTGTGATGCTCATCCAGGAGCAGCAGATACCGCGTGAGAGCGTGTACATCATCGGCGTCGCGTGCCCGGGCGTTGTGGATCCGGACCGGCTGGCCGATGCCGGCATTCGCGAGGAGAAGCTGACGGGCGCTTCGTGGGACGGGGCTGAGATCGTGCTTGAGAGTCCCGAAGGCGAAGCCCGTCCCGGCCGCGAGTCCATCGCGAAGATGGCGTGCCTGACCTGCGATGTCCACACTCCTCCGCTGTACGACATTCTGATTGGCGAAGCCCCGGCCATCGAGCCTGTTGACGGGCTTTCGCCGATCCCGGAGGGCACGGAAGACCGGCGCGCGTTCTGGGCGAAGCAGTTCGACCGCTGTGTCCGGTGCTACGCCTGCCGTCAGGTGTGCCCCTCCTGCTACTGCACGGTCTGTTTTGCCGACCGCGCCTCGCCGCGCATCGTCTCGAAGCGCATCCGGGGACAGGAGAACTGGATGTATCACACTGTCCGGGCCATGCATATGGCCGGGCGATGCGTGGAGTGCGGCGAGTGCGAGCGAGTTTGCCCGGTGGGCATCCCGCTGCTGCAGATGATGCGCGAGCTCGGAGCGGAGGTGGATGAGTTGTTCGCCTTCAAGCCGGGGATGGACCCCGAAGCCGAACCCGTTTTCGGCGTTTTCAAGAATGAGGACGAGGGACCCGAGCCTTGAACGACAGGATGCTGGCAAAGAGCGACCTTTCGAGGTGGCTTGCCGCCCTCGCGGCGGAGTTCAGAGTGGTTGGCGCGGTCTCCGATGGCGGCGCCCCGCCCGCGTGGCGGAAGCTCGAGCCCGGCGACACGCCGGTTCTCGACAACCTGCGGTGGGTGATGCCTCCGAAGGAGCAGGTGCTGCCGGGCTACGAGCCGCTGTTCACCTACTGCGCGCGCAAAGGCGAGGAGGAGATCACCTCCGCCGTGCCCGCCGAAGAGCCCACGCTGATGTTCGGGCTGCGGCCGTGTGACGCGCGCTCGTTCGCGGTGCTGGATGCGACCTACCTCGACGGACGGTTCTCCGATCCGTACTACGCGGCGCGCCGGGCGCAGATGACGACTGTCGCCTACGTCTGCGAGAGCAAGCGCTGGAGCTGCTTCTGCTCGAGTGTCGGCGACCCGGTCGAGTGGGTGAAGGCCTGCGATCTGGCCATCACCGATGCCGGCGAAGACGCGTGGATCGTCACGGCGTTCACCGGCAAGGGCGAGAAGCTGCTCGAAGCGGGCGGATGCATGTCGGCGGCAACCGAAGCCGCGTGCGCCTCGCGTGATGCTATCTGGGAGGATCTCGCACGCGCGAACGAGCACTTCGACGCGCAGGCGGTCGCTAGAGCCGTGGATTGGGAAGAGCCGGTTTGGGCGGAAATCGCCGGGCGATGCACGGGCTGCGGAATCTGCTCGTATCTCTGCCCCACCTGCACCTGCTTCGACATACAGGACGAGGAGTGCCCGGGCGGCGCCATAGAGCGCTACCGCGTACGCGACTCCTGCCAGTTCTGCGATTTTACGAAGATGGGTCATGGGCACAACCCGAGACCCGGGAAGAAAGAGCGCACGCGTCAGCGCCTGAGCCACAAGTTCAAGTATTGGCCCGAGCGCTCGGGCATCTCCGGCTGCGTGGGGTGCGGCCGGTGCATCCATCTGTGCCCGGTCAATACGGACACGCGCAAGATCATCGCGGAGGTGATGGGCGTCCATGGACAGTAATCCCTACCAGCCGCATCTCGCAACTCTGGAAGACGTGATCACCGAGACCTCGGATACGAAGACCTTCCGCGCCGCCTTCCGCGACACGGACCTGCGCGAGACGTTCACCTACGAGCCGGGGCAGTTCCAGGAAGTATCGGTGTTCGGGCAGGGCGAGGCGACTTTCTGCCTCACCTCCACCCCCACCCGTAAGGGGTACATCGAGTTCTCGGTCAAGAAGGTCGGGCAGGTGACCGAGTCGCTGCACGGGATGAGCCCCGGGGATGTCGTGGGCATCCGCGGGCCGTTCGGCAACTGGTTTCCTTACAGCGAGTGGAAGGGCAAGAAGCTGCTGTTCATCGGCGGCGGCATTGGGATGGCCCCCTTGCGCTCACTGCTGAACTTCTGCCTCGACAACCGGTCGGATTACGGCCCGGTGGACATCATCTACGGCGCCCGCAGCCCACAGGATTTCTGCTACGAGAACGAGTTCGAGGCGTGGGGCGGCGCGCCCGACACCAGGCTGCATCTTACCGTTGACCGGGGTGACGATAGCTGGAAGGGCAACGTCGGCTTCGTGCCCGCGTATCTGAACGATCTGAACCCGTCACCGGAGGGGCTCATCGCCATCACCTGCGGGCCGCCGATTATGATCAAGTTTGTTCTGCAGAATCTGGACAAACTTGGGTTCGCTCCGGAGCAGGTTTACAGCACGCTCGAGATGAAGATGAAGTGCGGCATCGGGAAGTGCGGGCGCTGCAACATCGGCGACAAGTTCGTGTGCATAGACGGGCCGGTCTTCTCCTACGCCCAACTCAAGGAACTGCCGCCCGAGTTCTAGCGCCCCGTGGCCCCGGGCCGTGTGCCCGTCGTGCGGCGGTCACAGGGGGTGTAAGCCCTAAGGGGCTATGCTACGCTGGTGTTTCTGCCCCGCGGGTGATTCGGTTCGGAGTTCTCTGGAACGACGGGCCGAAGCACAGGGTACGAGCAACGCGCAGGTCCCCGGGCTTCGCGGATGATGCTGCTGTAGGGCACAAGGAAGGAGAAAGCGAACTACTCCGATGTTCCGAACCACGCTTACAAGCCTCTGCCTGATCACGCTCGCGCTGTTGCCGCAGGGAGCGGCTGCCGAGCGCTTCTGTGTCGTCGCCCTTCCAGACACCCAGAACTACAGCGAGTTCCATCCGGAGGTGTTCACGGCGCAGACGTCGTGGATCAAGTCTAACGTGGCGGCGCTGAACATCGCCTTCGTCACCCACCTCGGAGACATCGTCAACGAAGGCTGGAAGGACGGGCAATGGGCAAACGCCCGCAACTCCATGGACCTTCTGAGGGGTAGAGTGCCATTCGGTCTGTGCCCCGGTAACCACGACCTCCTGTCCGCGCCCGGGGAGTGGAACTCCACGAAGTTCGTCGCGAACTTCGGGCCTGCTTACTTCAGCGGCTATAGCTGGTACGGCGGTGCATCTCCGCGCGGATTCAGCTCGTACCAGATTGTCAACGCCGGGGGATTCACCCTGCTGTTTCTGCATCTCGAATGCGCGCCGCCCGGCAGCGAGATCGATTGGGCCATATCCGTGCTGGAGTCGCACCCGGGGGTCCCGGCAATCCTGACCACTCACGAGTATCTCGTCACCGACAAGAGAGACCGCACCGCGGCGGTTGGCGGGGCTGATCGCCACTCCGGGGAGGAGATGTGGAACGATCTGGTGCGCCGGTACGACCAGATCGTGGCCGTTCTCTGCGGCCACATATCGTCGCCCTACAACTACCACCGCCAGATCTCCATCAACAACGCGGGACGCAATGTCTACGAGATGCTCTCCGACTACCAGAATCTCCCGAGCGGGGGCAACGGCTGGCTGCGGATCCTCACGTTCGATACCACCGCGGGCAGCATTGGCGTGCGGACCTTCTCGCCCTTCCTGAACAGCTACAAGACCGACGCGGGAAACCAGTTCGAGTATGAACTCGACCTCGGCGCACGCCTGTCCCCCGCGTCGTCGATTCGTCTGGTCAAGCCCGCGGTGCAGTCGGCCTTTGCCTCTGGACCTGAGGGCTGGGGGGTGGTGGGGGATGGTACCTCCACGCTCGAATGGAAGTCGGATGCCGACGGCAAGGGCTATCTCTACTGCACCGAGACTGCAGGCGGCGCGCGGGACTGGTTCGCGGCCCCGGCCATCTTTCGTGGCGATCTGAGCCAGTACGATGGTATCGCCTTCGACTATCGAGTCTTCACGCCAGAAGCTAATCCCGACGCGCCGGTTCTCCGGCTCTACAGCGGCTCGGACTACTACGAGTGGGCCAACACCGAGCGGGTCGTCAGGAACGGGCAGTGGGAGCGCCTTGTCGCATCCCTCAGAGACGACGACCTCTGGAGATCAGGCGGCACGGCAGAGCCGTTCAGCAGTTTCATCACCCACGTATCCGGCGTGCGCGTCAGCGCGGACCTCGACGGCGTGGGCGAGCTCAACGGACTCGACAACTTCGCTCTTGTGGTTTCCGAAGACGTTCGCCGGGTAGCAGTGGCCAGCAGGTTCGACAGCGGGCTCGATCGGTGGGCTGTCAATGCGCCCGTGGACGTCAGCTTCGACTCGCACGGCTCCATGAGTGCGGCTAGCGAGTCCGGCGGCAGCTCGTGGGAGTTCTGCGCGCCCGTCGGCTTCCGGGGAAACAGGTCCGCTTGCGTTGGCGGGATGCTCGCATTTGATCTCAAGCAGGCGAAAGCGAACAACCAGATCACGGGCGCCGGGGTGACTCTCGAGGGCAACGGCCTGACGCTCACGCACAACTGGCCGCCGGCCGAGAACCCCGATACATCGTGGAGGAGCTATGCCATCGCGCTGGACCAGACAGCCGGCTGGATCAACCAGTCCACGGGAGCTGCGGCGACAGCGGCGGATATATCGTCAGCCCTCGGATCGCTCTCGAGCCTCAGAATCGGCGGGACGTATCGCTCCGGCGCTGCTCAGACCTGGCTGGACAACGTCATTCTCACGGAAGCCAGTCCCGTTCGCGTCGAGATCGGTCCTTCGAGCGCGCCTGTAACGAGATCGGGGCCGGTGTCGTTCCGAGTCACGTATTCAGGTGTCTCAGCGATCACACTTCAGGCGTCGGACGTAACCCTGAACACCACAGGCTCCGCCAGCGCATCTACTGTCACGGTGCTTGGCGGCACCGGCTACAGGACCGTCTTGCTTACGGGAATCACCGGAGACGGGGCGCTCGGCATCTCCATCAGGCCGGGCACGGCGGCCGCGGATGATCCCGTTCCCGGGGCTGGTCCGAGTGATGTTGTCGTTGTGGACAACACGCCGCCCGGTCCCGTGGCAGTCACCGACGAAGGCCGCCTCACGCCGTCCACATCAACGCTCCTCGCCTCCTGGACGCCAGCGAGCGACGGGGGTGGATCCGGTATTGGACGCTACTGGTACGCTGTCGGCACCTACCCGGGCGCTATAGACTCGCGTGCGTGGACGGCGGTTGGGCAGGCCACTTCCGTCGCCGCTTCGCCGCTCGCGCTTTCCGCCGGCGCAACCTACTTCCTGAGCGTGATGGCCGTTGATGTGGCGGGCAACATGGGCCCGTCGCGCTCTACCGATGGAATCCTGGTTGCGCCTCTGGTCGAACGGATCGGTCTCGCCTGGGCCGTCGAAGACGCCGTCCCGTTGTCGCTGACAGGCAAGAGTGTGACGGCGACAGCCCCCGGCTCCTTCTGGATCGAGGAACCCGACCGCTCGGCCGCGCTCAAGGTCGTGTCGGGGGCCGGAGTCG
>JAGVUD010000473.1 GCA_019136435.1 Armatimonadota bacterium
GGTCTTCCAGCCCCGCACGCTCGAGCTTCCGAGAAAGATGATGCCACCCTTGTGATAACCGTTCTCCCTGTCCTGCTGTTCGAAGGCGCGCATGTCCTTCTCCCAGCGGTCCGCGGCCAGACAGGCGCTCGCGCAGCCAACAAACGCGGCCGCGACTATCAGCGCAAGAATACGCATAGCAACTCCTTTGTATAGCAATGTCCTGTGCGTTCGAACTACTGCCGTGCGGGCAGAACCGAACTCTCGTAGCTCTTCACTTCGTCCAGCCAGGCCGGTCCCACTGGCACACCCTTCCTGACGCAGTAGTGATCCCAAACGGCCGCCGCCGGCATGCCCTTGAGTTCCTCGAGGAGCGCCAGACGCGAGGTGTAGTCCCCGGCGGCCTCGATCTCTCTCAGCTTCGCGGTCGGCTCGAGCAGAGCCATCAGCAGCGCGCGCAGCATACTGCGGCAGCCGATAACCCAGGCCGCGACCCGGTTGATGCTGGCATCGAAGAAATCGAGCCCGATATGAATCCGCGACTCGAAGTTGTTCCTGATGACCTCTTCGGCGATTGCCCGAAGCTCGTCGTTCAGAATGACGACGTGATCGCTGTCCCACCGGACGCCGCGGCTCACGTGCAGCAGAATCTCGTCCAGGAATATCAGCATGGACGAAATCTTGTCCGAGATGACTTCGGTAGGATGATAATGCCCGGCATCCATGCAGTAGAGCTTGCCGTTCTGCGCGGCATAACCCATGTAGAACTCATGCGAACCCGGGACGAAGCACTCGGACCCGATTCCGAACAGCTTCGACTCCAGTGCATCGCGGTTGAAGCGCTGGTCGACATCCTCCGCGAAGATCTCATCGAGGGAGCGCTTGAGCAACTCGCGCGGTTTGAACCTGTCGACGGGAATATCCTTCGAGCCATCCGCAATCCACACGTTGTTGATGCAGGGAGTGCCGAGTGCGCGGCCCATTGCTTCGCCGATGCGGCGGCAGGCGATGCCGTGCTCCACCCAGAAACGGCGGATCCCATCGTCAAGGCTGGTCAGCGTGAAGCCCGCGTCGGCCAGGGGATGCGAGAAGAAGGACGGATTGAAGTCCAGCCCGATTCCGTTGGCTCTTGCCCAGTCTATCCATCCGGCGAAGTGCTCCGGCAGAAGCTCGTTGCGCTCGACCTTCCGAGAGCCAGTTTCGGCATAGATCGCGTGGAGGTTGACCCTGTGCTTGCCCGGAATCACGTCGAGAGCCTTGTCGAGATCGCTTCTGAGTTCTTCAGCGTTGCGGGCGCGCCCGGGGTAGTTGCCGGTGGCCTGGATGCCGCCGCCGGTCAGTCCGGCGTCGCTCTCGAATCCCGAGACGTCATCGCCCTGCCAGCAGTGCAGCGAAATCGGAATAGCCTCGAGCCTGGCCATCGCCGCTTCGGTGTCCACTCCCATCGCCGCATATTGCGCGCGCGCGAGTTCGTACATTTTGCCTGTGTTGTCTGAAATCATGAGGTTGCCCCTTGCAAGCGCGTGTTGCGCCTGTCTGTCTCGTTATACATCAGACGTCCGGAGTCCTGCCGACCCGGTGAAAAGCCGACTAACCCCAGGGGTATTTCGCGGCGGACATGAACCTGACGCTGCCGTTCGTGACATTCAGCATCAGCACGCCTTCGTCGCCGCGCATGTTCAGAGGGTGCAGAAAGCAGTCAACAACCGGACCGCCCAGTTGCCGGGCAGCCTGGATATTCTCAGGCTTCCAGCCCGAACGGTTCAGATACAGGTCCGGGTCATAAAGGTCGGCGTCGAGTTTGCCGGGCAGCCACTTGTTCGCCCCTGCATCCCAAAGAGAGTAGATGTGCGGCCAGAAGTGGTAGCTGGCTTTGAACCACTGAGCGTTTGGCGGGGCTCCGAGATACACCTTGTAGTAGCCAGTCTGGTTGGCATCAGGCAACGAGCCGTTGAACTTCGGCGCCTTCTTGCAGTGAAACACCTCGCCGGCTTTCGTGTACTGATACAGCATCTCGAAGCCGTCGCGCTGGCTGGTCCAGCTATGCGTGGCGCTTCCGCCTCCGATGGCTCTTGGCGAAGGGGGCAAGAACCCGCGACTATCGTCAGCGTACATAGCGAGCGCGGTGTACACCTGCTTCAGATTGCTCGTGCAGCTCGCGACGCGCCCCTTCTCGCGAGCCTGAGCAAACACGGGGAAAAGGATGGCGGCCAGAATCGCGATGATCGCGATGACCACGAGCAGCTCAATCAGCGTGAATCCACGTTCAGATTTCAAGATGTGCTCCCTGTATTGCCGCCCACCTGGTCCTGTTGGCAAAAACCGGGCCGCCTGCGAAAGAACAGCAGCGCGCGTTCGCCCGGCAGCCTTTTACACACCAGTCCGGATCGAGGCGAGCGCCGCGTGCGCCCCACGAATCATTCGCTCTGTGTCTTCCCAACCGATGCAGCCGTCCGTGATGGACACCCCGTATTCCAGCTTCGCCGGGTCGTCACCGAGCTTCTGTTTGCCCTCGCGAATGTTGCTCTCGAGCATCAGCCCCGCAAGAACAGGGCTGCCAGCGCAGACCTGCTCAATTACATTATCCCACACCCGTTCCTGGTTGCGGTAGTCCTTGAACGAATTGTCGTGGCTGCAGTCAATGACGATCCGGCCATTGACTCCGGCGGCCGCCATCCTTCCGGCCGCCGCCGCCACGCTGCCCTTGTCGTAGTTCGGGCCGGGACGTCCCCCTCGCAGGATCATATGCCCGAACGTGTTGCCCGTGGTGCTCAGCACGCAGGTCTGGCCGTCGAGGTCTATCCCGATGAAGCTGTGCGGGTGCCGCGCCGCCTCCATGGCGTCTATGGCGATCTGCACATCGCCATCGGTTCCATTCTTGTAGCCAATGGGCATGGACAGCCCGCTCGCCATCTGGCGGTGCGTCTGAGACTCGGTCGTCCGCGCCCCCAGCGCCGCCCACGCGATGAGATCCGAGATGAATGGCGGCGTGATCGGATCCAGCACTTCTGTGCCCGCGCACAGTCCCATATCGGAAATGTTCAGGAATATGCGGCGCGCCTTTCTCAGCCCGCCTTCGATGTCCATGCTGCCGTCCAGCGCCGGATCGCTTATGAGACCCTTCCAGCCCAGCACCGTGCGCGGCTTCTCGAAATAGACCCGCATCACGATGGCCATCTGATCTTCCACGTCGCGCGCCACCCTGGCAAGGCGCCCGGCGTAGTCCATCGCCGCCTCTTCGTCGTGGATCGAGCAGGGCCCAACGACAACCAGCAGCCTGCTGTCGTCTCCGGTGAGGATGCGCTGGATCGTCTCCCTGCCATTGACAACCGTCGCGTACGCGGTTTCGGTCATGGGGAGTTCTTCCCGCAGCTTGCGCGGCGGGATAAGCGGCACGGTGCTCTTGACGTTTAGGAACTGGGTTGACTTCACGGGTAGTTTTCCTGTGCAGCCTCCTGGTAAGAGGCTGTATCATTACTCATTATAGCGCACGGTGCAGGCAGCCGTATTCGCTGACACCGCGCGGCCGTTTGTGCTACACTTCCGCTGCACCACGAAGGAGGTTTCACCTTGGCTCGCATCACCGCCAACGAAAACGTCGCCCGGCTCGTGCCCTACGTAGCAGGGAAGCCGATCGAGGAGGTGGAGAGGGAACTGGGCATAACGGACATCGTCAAGCTTGCGAGCAACGAGAGTCCCATCGGCCCGTCCCCCCTCGCCCTCGAAGCCGCGCAGACAGCGCTCCAGAACATCCGCATGTATCCCGAGGGCAGCTGCTATGTGCTGCGCAGCAAGCTTGCGGAGCACCTGGGTGTTCCGGAGAACATGCTCATGTTCGGAAATGGCTCGGACGATCTGCTCCACAACCTGGGGTTGTCGTTCCTGCAGAGCACGGATGAGGTCGTTACCGGCGCCCCCACCTTTTCGCAGTACAGGGCCGCCTGCAACCTTGCCGGGGCCACGATGCGCGAGGCGCCTCTTCGGAACTACACATTTGACCTCGATGCGCTGGCGGACCTCTTCAACGAAAAGACCCGCATGGTGTTCGTTGCCAATCCGAACAACCCGACCGGGACGATGAACACGGCAGCCGAGGTGGAAAGACTGCTCGACCGCCTCCCGGAGCGCGCGCTTCTGATTCTGGACGAGGCATACTACGAATACGTCGAGAGCGGCGACTACCCGGACAGCATTCAGTACGTGCGGGACGGCCGGAATGTGGTAGTGCTGCGCACGTTCTCGAAAATCTACGCGCTGGCCGGGCTTCGCGTGGGCTACGGCATCGCCGACCCCGCGATCGTCCGCTACATTGACCAGGTCAGAGAGCCGTTCAACGTGAACTCGGTGGCGCAGTACGCAGCCGCCGCAAGCCTGGACGATCCGGGGCAGGTGAAGCGCAACCGCGAGATCACCCACGCGGGCAAGGAGCTGCTCGCTGCGGCATTCGAGCAGATGGGGCTCGATTGCGCGCCATCTCAGGCCAATTTCGTGTTTGTGGACTTCGGGCGAGACTCGATGCAAATATGTGACGATCTGATGCGCAGGGGCGTGATTATCCGCCCCGGTAAACCGTTCGGGACGCCCACCTGCGCCCGCGTGACAATCGGGACCCAGGAAGAGAACGAGCGCTTCCTGCGCGCTCTCAAGGAAGTGCTGGGCTGATGCCTGACGCTCACCCGGAGACCAGTTCACCGGGCGGCTGATGCCTGCAGGAGGGCCAATGGGCATTCGCGTCAATACGCTTGGAATCGCCGGGGTGGGGCTCATCGGGGGCTCGATCGGCCTTGCGGCGCGGGCGAACGGCTTCGCGGGGCGCGTTCTGGGAATAGGCCGCAGCGAGTCGCGCCTGCGGGCGGCGCTAGACGCCGGTGCAATAGACAGCTTCACGACCGATTTTGCCGAGGGCGCGCGTCAGTCCGACCTTCTCTATCTTGCAGCTCCGGTCGGGGTGATCATCGAGCAGATCCGCGGCCTCAGCAGCATCAGTGACGTTGAGATAGTCGTCACCGACGCCGGCAGCACAAAGGCAGAGATCGTGCGGGCCGCGTCCGCTCTGCCGCCCAACATCCGTTTCGTGGGCGGCCATCCCATGGCGGGATCCGAGGAGTCCGGCGTTGAGGCGGCCTCCGACAGCCTGTTCCACGGCGCGGTATATGCGCTCACTCCGGACACCCAGACGAACCCCGCGGCGCTCGACACCGTCCGGGCGCTCGCGCAGGCAGTTGGCGCGCGCGTTCTTCTGCTTTGTGCTGAGGAACATGACAGGGCAGTCGCCATTACCAGCCACCTTCCGCATATCGTCGCAGGCATCTTCGTTCGCCTTGCCGCCCGCGGGGGCGAGCACATGGCCAGCCTGACGGCCGGAAGTTTTCGCGACCTCACGCGAGTCGCGGGCAGCCCGTCGGCGCTCTGGGGAGACATTTCGATCACCAACGCCGGGGCCATTCTGGACGCCGCCCGCGAGTTTCGCGATGCTCTGGACGAAATCGAGAGCCTGATCAGAGCTGGCGATGCCGAAGGGACCAGGGAGTGGTTCGCCGGGAACTCGGCAATCAGAAACTTGCTCACCTCGTCAGGAGAGGAGAAGCTATGACAGACTGGACAATCCGCGGGGTCACGCACTTCAGTGGGGAGGTTACCCCCCCGGGCGACAAGTCGGTTTCGCACCGCGCGGTCATACTTGGCGCGCTGGCTGACGGCGAAACCCGCATTCGCAACTTTCTGCCTTCTGACGACTGCAGGCGGACGCTGCAGGCGCTTCAGGCTATGGGGCTTCAGTCCGAGGCGACGGGCGCATCCGAGATTGCTGTCGTAGGCGGCGAACTCAAGGAACCCGAGGTGCCGCTGGACATGGGCAATTCGGGCACGGGAGTGCGTCTGCTGGCGGGCGTCCTATCCGGCCAGCCGTTTCTGAGCATCGTCACGGGCGACGCCAGCATCCGCAAGCGGCCCATGAAACGGGTGTGCGAGCCCCTGCGCAAGATGGGCGCCACTATACTGGCAAGGAGGGGCGATCTTGCCCCGCTGGCAATCCGCGGCGGGGGGCTTCACGGCATTGACTACGAAAGCCCGGTCGCCAGCGCGCAGGTCAAATCGGCTCTGCTGCTGGCCGGGCTGTTTGCGGAGGAAGACACCAGTGTCACCGAGCCGTCGCTCTCACGAGACCACACCGAGAGAATGTTGCGCGCGTTCGGCGCCGACCTTACTCGTCAGGAGAGGTCGGTGACTCTGAAGCCGGGGCAGCCATTGAAGGGACGAACGGTCG
>JAGVUD010000008.1 GCA_019136435.1 Armatimonadota bacterium
GACAAGTTCACGCCATTCTCCCGCAAGCTGGTGGTGGCGATGAGCAAGGGCGACGAAATCGAGCAGTACCCGCGCGAGGTGCGCTTCCAGATATTCGACCGAAGCCTGGACAGCCACACCGCGGGCGCCGACTTTCTTAACGAGTCTTCGGCGAGCGTCGTGAGCCTGCAGCACGAATACGGGATATTCGGCGGGCCGGACGGGGAGTATGTGCTCGACTTCGCCGAGCGGCTGGCCAAGCCGTTCGTGCTCACCATGCATACCATCCTCCAGAACCCGGGTGACAATCAGAAGCGCATCGTGCAGCGCCTGGGCGAGCTGTCGAGTGGCATCGTGGTGATGGTGAAGCTCGGCGCGGACATCCTGCAGGAAGTGTACGGAATCCCTCCCGAGAAGATTTCTCTCATCCCGCACGGCGTCCCGAACGTGCACCGGATTCCGGCGGACATCGTGAAGCGCGATCTGGGGATGCCGGGGCGCGATATCATCTCGACGTTCGGGCTTATCAGCCGGGGCAAGGGCATCGAGTACGCCATACGCGCCATTGCGGAGGTGCGCAAGAAGTTCCCGGATGTGCTTTATCTCGTGCTCGGCCAGACCCATCCCGGCGTCCGGAGCCATGAAGGCGAAAGCTACCGCCAGATGCTCGTGGGCTTGCTGGACGAACTCGACCTCCACGAGCACGTGAAGTTTAACAACCGATTCCTCACCCTTCGCGAACTGGTGCGCTACCTTTCCGCAACCGACGTCTACATAACGCCGTACGTCAACAAGGACCAGATCGTTTCGGGGACGCTTGCGTATGCGCTGGGATGCGGGCGCGCCATCGTTTCGACGAAGTACCTGTACGCCGAGGAGGTGCTGGCCGACGGCCGCGGCATGCTGGTGGACTTCTGCGACCCCGATGCCATGGCCAGAGCCATTATCGAGGTTCTGGCGAATCCTGAGCGCCGAGTTCAGATCGAGGACGCCGCTTATAGGTACGGCCGGAGGGCGGCCTGGTTCAACGTGGCGGTGGACTACCTGTCGCTTTTCCGGAAGGTGGTGGAGGAGCACACGGAAAGGGCGCAGGCTTAGGCGTTCGCGCCACCTGGACCCATGTCTGCGCCACACGCCGCTCCGCTCATTGACGGGCACTACCCCGAGATCAGTCTGGGCCACCTCGAGACGCTCACGGACCGGACGGGCGTCATCCAGCACGCCATCTACTCGATTCCCAACCGGCGGATGGGCTACTGCACGGACGACAACTGCCGCGCGCTCGTCGCCGCGGTGCGGCATCACGAGATCACGGGCTCGCGGCGATCTCTGCGCCTGGTCAGCACGTACCTCAGTTTCGTGCACTATGCTCAGCTCACGAACGGCAAGTTCCACAACTTTATGGGCTTTGAGCAGATATTCCTCGACGGTGAGGGGTCGGAGGACTGCCTGGGGCGCACACTGTGGAGCCTGGGCCAGTGCCTGGCGGCGAACATCCACGACAATGTCAAACAGGTTGCGCACGAGCTGCTCGTCCCCGCGCTGCCTTACCCGGAGACGATGAGCGCTCTCAGGGGGCGGTGCTACAGCCTGCTCGGCATGACGCTGGCCATCGGCGCAGGTTACGTGCCCGAGGCCGTGGACAGGGTTCGCGCGCTGGCCGATTCGGTTGTTCGCGACTATGAGAACCAGGCCGGCCCGGGGTGGGAGTGGTTCGAGCCGTATCTGACTTACTCGAACGCGCTCATGCCCCTTGCGCTGTTTTGCTCGTACGAGACCACGGGAAACACCAGGTATCTGGAGGTGGCTCGGGAGAGTTACGCATTCCTAGAAAAGCAGTGCATCATAGACGGGATGCTGCAGGTCGTCGGGTGCAACGGGTGGTATTTCAAGGGACGCGAGCGTGCGTGGTTCGATCAGCAGCCGGTGGACGTCATGATGATGATCCTTGCCGCCGTGGCGGGGTTCCGAGTTACGGGCGCGCCGAAGTATCTGGAGTTGGCGAAGGTCTCATTTGACTGGTTTTTCGGACACAATGCGCTTGGTGTGCCGGTGCACGACCCTGTCACCGGAGGATGCTTCGACGGTCTGATGGCGACCGGCCGCAACTCGAACCAGGGCGCTGAGTCCACGATCTGCTGCCTGATATCTCAGATCGAGATGAGCGCATACATCGTGGACGGACGATCGCTCTTTGTGGAGAACTGACGATGGACATTGAACGCGCGCTGCGCGAGCGGGATTACCTGATTTCGGATGGGGCGATGGGCACGATGCTGCAGGCTCGCGGTTTGCGCGTGGGCGCGTGTCCTGAACTCTGGAACGCCGAGAGGCCCGACGACGTTCTAGCTGTGCACACGGCCTACATCGAAGCTGGCGCGGAGCTGCTCACGACGAACAGCTTCGGAGGCTCCCGGCACAAGCTGGCGCAGTATGGCGCTGAGTGCCGGGCCGATGAACTCAATGCGAAGGCGGTCGAGATCGCTCGCCGGGCCGCGGGGGGTGACGCGGCTGTCGTGGGGTCAATCGGCCCTCTGGGCGTGCTCCTCGAGCCGTATGGAGACCTGACGGCGGAGGACGCGGCCGCCCTGTACGGGGCACATGCGGAGGCGCTTGCCAGCGCGGGTGCTGATGCGCTATTGTTTGAGACATTCTACGATGCGGCCGAACTCGCAATCGCCGTGAAGTCGGCCAGCGGACTGGGCGTCCCGGCGCTCGCGACAATGACTTTCGACTCGGGTGGGCGCACGATGATGGGAACCTCTCCGGCGCAGGCCTGGGAGGCGGTTGCCGGGCTGGGGCTGCTGGCATTCGGAGCAAACTGCAGCACGGGGCCGGATGAGATGCTCCCTATTATCGAGGCGCTGCGCGCGGCGGGCGCGGGTGCGCTGATCGCCCAGCCGAACGCGGGTCTTCCGGAGACAGCTCCGGATGGGACGACGGTGTACGGGCAGTCGCCGGAATCCTTTGGTGAGTATGCTCCAGCGTTCGTGGCCGCGGGCTGCAAAATCGTCGGCGGGTGCTGCGGGAGCACTCCACCGCACATAAGAAGTATCAGGGCGGCTCTGCAGGGTGGGGAGTAGCACACTGCCTCCTCCCCCTCGGAGCACGGGGAGGAACACCATGCACATTCGACGGCACGGCGCGGCGCTTCTTTGCGCCGCTATTGCGGCGGGGCTCCTGGCAGGCTGCGCGAAGCGCTCGTCCGAGCCGCTCGTGGGCGTCTTTATGCCTCTCACGGGTCCGACAGCGGACTTCGGACTCACCACCAGGGACGGCATCCAGCTCGCCGTGGACGAGATCAACGCCGCGGGGGGCATCAACGGCAAGCCGATGAAGCTGGTCATCGAGGACGACCGGGGAATTCCCGCCGAGGCTCGCACGGCCGTCACGAAGCTCGTTGACCAGAGCGGCGTGGTGGCCCTGCTCGGCGATGTCGCCAGCTCCAACAGCCTGGCCGCCGCGCCCGTCGCGCAGATGCGCAAGATCCCCATGATCAGCCCCTCGTCCACGAACCCCGAAGTTACCAGAGCGGGCGACAACATCTTCCGCGTATGCTTCATTGACCCGTTTCAGGGCTACGTGATGGCGCGTTTTGCCGCGGAGCATCTGAACGCGAAGACGGCGGCCGTGCTCTGGGACAACGGCTCCGACTACAGCACCGGCCTTGCGGAGGTCTTCAAAGAGGAGTTCCCGAAGATGGGCGGCAAGATCGTCTGTGATGTGGTCTTTCGCGCCGGGGACATAGACTTCAGCTCGCAGCTCACGAAGATACGCGCGACGAACCCCGATGTGATCTACGTTCCGGGGTATTACACGGAGGTCGCTCTTATTGGACGCAAGGCCCGTGAACTGGGTATCACGGTCCCGATGATGGGCGGCGACGGCTGGACGTCGGCGAGCCTCATTGAGCGCGCGGGCAACTCTCTGGAGGGCTGCTACCATAGCGACCACTACTCCGCCGATTCCGATGAGCCGCACGTACGCAAGTTCGTCCAGTCGTTCACGAAGCGCTACGGGCATGCGCCGAACTCTCTGGCTGCTCTCGGCTACGATGCGGCGTGGATACTGGCCGAAGCGATGAGGCGCTCGGAAGATCTCGAGCCGGCGTCAATCCGCAAGCAGATTGCCCAGACGAAGGACTATCCGGCGGTTACCGGCAAGATAACGATAAACCCCGAGCGGAACGCCGAGAAATCGGCTGTGGTGCTGCAGATTCGCGGGAAGGCCGTTCACTACGTAACAACCATTGAGCCGCGCAAGTGACAACTTGACCCGGGAGACGGGAACGCCGTAGTTGCAGGAGTTTCTTCAGCAACTCGTCAACGGCATCGTGTGGGGAAGCGCGTACGCTCTCATTGCTCTCGGCTACACGATGGTTTACGGTATTCTACGCCTCATCAATTTCGCGCACGGCGATGTGTATATGGCGGGAGCGTATGTCGCGTTCTTCACAGCCGGGGCTCTGGGGGGGCTGGCGATGGGGTCGCCGGCAGGCGCGCTGGTTGTTATGCTCATCGCGATGTCCGGAAGCGGACTGCTCGGGTACGGAATTGAGCGGATCGTGTATCGGCCTCTGCGGGCGGCGCCGCGGCTGACACTTCTGATTGCGGCCATCGGCGTCTCGCTCTTCCTCGAGTATTCGGCTCAGCTCGCGTTCGGGTCGGAACCGAGACTGTTCCCGCAGCTCGTTCCCGCGCGCACTGTCGTCTCCGCGTGCGGCGTCGTTATCAGCAATCAGCAGGCTATCATCGTTGCCGTTTCGCTTGCGCTCGGGCTGGGACTGCAGTTCATTATCCACCACACGTCCATGGGCCGGGCCATGCGCGCGGTCAGTTTCGATAGAGAGGCCGCTTCGTTGATGGGAGTGAACGTTGACCGCGTCATCTCATTCACTTTCGTGCTCGGGTCGGCGCTTGCCGGAGCGGCCGCTGTGCTCGTCCCGATGAACAATCCGCAGATCCTGCCGTTTATGGGGGTCCAGCCCGGACTGAAGGCCTTTGTGGCGGCGGTTCTGGGAGGCATCGGGAATGTCTGGGGGGCCATCGCCGGCGGCCTGCTGATGGGGATTGCGGAGATCATGGTCGTCGGGTATCTCGCGTCCAGCTATCGCGACGGCATCGTGTTCGCCATTCTCATCGTCGTCCTTATCGTCAAGCCGACCGGGCTGTTCGGGTCGCCCGTCACGGACAGGGCCTAGCCGATGCTCCGAGGGGGCAAAGCACTTCTTGTCCTGGGGCTGCTGCTTCTGCTTCAGCTTACCGTTGACCCCAACCACTACGTTTCGCGTGTGCTCCTGCTCTCCTGCTTCAGCGTGATGCTGGCGGTGAGCCTGAACATCATCAACGGGTATGCTGGCCAGTTCTCCATCGGGCATGCGGGTTTCTATGCGGTGGGGGCATACACGGGCGCGTCGCTCAGCCATTTCGGCCGGGAGTGGATGGAAGCCTCGCTCGGGCTGGCGAGCTTCCCTGCATGGCTCGCGGACAGTGCTGTTCTGCTCGCCGCGGTGGTGGCCGGATCGGTCGCCGCGGCTGTCGCGGGGTTTATTGTCGGGCTCCCGTCGCTGCGCCTGCGCGGCGACTATCTCGCGATTGCGACTCTTGGATTCGGCGAGCTGATCCGGGTGATCTTCATCAACATTGACCGGGTAGGCGGCGCTCGCGGCTTCTCTATCGCGCCCATCAACTCGATCTTCTGGATCGGGCTGTTCACCGTGGGCATCGTCTGGCTGTCGCGAAACCTGCTGAATTCGCGGCAGGGACGCGCGCTGCAGGCTCTGCGCGACGACGAGACCGCGGCCAGCGTGCTTGGGATCAACATTACATCCTACAAAGTGATGGCGTTCGTGCTCAGCGCGGCGATGGCCGGCTGCGCGGGAGCGCTCTATGCGCACTTCGACGGATATCTTCAGCCGGATTCGTTCAACTTCATCCGCAGCATCGAGATCATCATTATGGTCGTTCTGGGCGGGCTGGGCAGCACGACCGGGGCCGTGATTGCGGCGGTTGTGCTGACGGTGCTTCCGGAGACGCTGCGCGAGTTCGCGGATTACCGCATGGTCATCTACTCCGCGCTGCTGGTGATCTGCATGCTCGTGCGGCCGCAGGGGCTGCTCGGCACCTCCGAATTCAGTTGGGCATCGCTTCGTTCGCGTGGCAAGGAGACCGGCGGTGGCCTTGCTTGAGATTCGCCAGCTGACGAAGCGCTTCGGCGGACTGGTAGCCGTGGACGCACTCTCGCTGGATCTGCCCGGGCGT
>JAGVUD010000480.1 GCA_019136435.1 Armatimonadota bacterium
ACGAAGTATCCCGCGGGCGCGGCCGTCTCGGCGCCGCTGGCAGCGGTGTGGCTGATGGTTTCCCGAGCGAAGCGCCCGAAAGCGGCGAAAGCGGGCGCGGCGACAGCGGTCGCGGCGGCCGCGCTTGCGGGCTTTCTGATCGGCTGCCCGGGGGCGCTGATCTGGACGGCGGACTTCGTGAGAGGGCTCACGTATGAGATGAGCCACGTCAGCTCCGGTCACGGGCTGGTGTTTCGCGATACAGGGCCGGGGCCATTCCACCACCTGTTCCGGTCGCTGCTTCCGGGGCTGGGCTGGCCGCTGCTGGCGCTGGCCGCGGCGGCGATCATTCTTGCTCTCGGCAGGCGGCAAAAAGATGCCAGGGTGCTTCTGATATTCGCGTTCGTCTACTTCGTGCTGATCTCTCTGGGGGTTGTGCGGTTTGCGCGGTACGTGATGCCGCTGATTCCCGCGCTTGCGCTGCTGTGCGCCGCGCTGATGCGCCAGCCCCGGCCGAGGTGGGCCATTCCGGCTGTGAGCGCCGCGCTGGCTGTGACCGCTGCCTACGGCCTGCTGTTGAACAACGCCTTTCTGAAGCCGGATCCGCGCACGCAGGCCGCCGAGTGGATATGGGAGCAGGCCAGTGAGCACAGCATTTCAGTGGCCGGGCCGACCGTGCCGTGGTTCTACTCACCTCCCCTGTCGCCGGAGTTCGGCGCGCTAAGCGTTGAGGACCGCCGGGCGGCCGCCGCACAGGCGCGCGGGGTGCGGATGCTGGTGGGCGCGTCCGACTGGGATGTCTCCATACTCGATCAGGACCCGGATGCTGTGGTGATATCCGATTTTGAGTCCGAAGACCCGGAACGGCTGAAGGAGGCGGATTTCGAGCGATTCATGTCACGGGTCCGGCGGGACTACAAACCTGCGCGGCAGTTCGGCGGGCAACCGGGGGTGGAGTTCTTCACGCTGGGGTGGAAGCTGCCGCACGACATGCGATACCCGTCGCCAGAGATAGCGGTTTATGTGCGAAAAGCTCAGCCCTGAATTCGCGGACGCGGTGGACGCGTTCATCGAGCATCTGATGACCGAACGCGGAGCGTCGGAGGCGACGCTGCGCGCGTACGCATCGGACGCCGCCGAGTTCGGGCGGTTCTGCTGCGCTCAAGGCGTGACGAGGGCAGCGGAGGTGTCGCGGGAGTCGGTGGATTCGTGGGTGCAGTCGCTGCGCAAGGATGGCCGCAAGCCCGCAACGATGGCCCGCAAGCTGGCGAGCATCCGGGCGCTGTATCGTTTTCTGATTGACTGCCAGCAGGTCTCCTCCAGCCCGGCGGCGCTTCAGCCTGCTCCGAGATCCGGGCGAAGGCTGCCGGCGACACTCAGCGCCGATGAGGTCGAGCGGCTTCTGGCTCAACCCGACCTGGCGACCCCCGCCGGCCTGAGAGACCGCGCGATGCTGGAGCTGATGTATGCAAGCGGGCTGCGGGTGAGCGAGCTTGTGAAGCTGAAGTTCGCGGACATTGACCTGCAGGAGGGACTTGTGCGGTGCGTGGGCAAGGGCAACAAGGAACGCGTCACGCCGTTCGGGGAGCAGGCGCACATCTGCCTGATGGCTTATCTGGAGAACGCCCGGCCGGAACTGGCGAAACGGGTCAGCGAGGCGGTTTTCGTTTCGGCACGAGGCCCGCTTTCGCGCTCGGGCTTCTGGCGGATCATCAAGAGATACGCGTCAGCCGCCGGGATACGGGCGCCAGTGACGCCTCACGTTCTGCGGCACAGCTTCGCAACGCATCTGCTGGAGGGAGGCGCGGATCTGCGGGTGATTCAGGAACTCCTCGGACACGCCAGCATTTCGACGACGCAAGTTTACACGCACGTCTCGAGCGCGGGGCTCGCGAAGATCTACGAGCGGGCGCATCCGAGGGCCTGAAAAGCCTGTTCCCGCGTTACTGAGCCGGGGGAATGTACTTCTGCGGGGTGGACTCGGGAATCGTGCGCCGCAGGTTCTTCGCCCAGACCTCCGCAAGCTGCTTCGGGGTGGTCTTGTTGATCTTCGCCGAGCCCGCGTCGGCCGTGATGACCAGGATGTCCTTCACGAAGACGCCCCACTCCTTCTTCACTTTCTTGACATGAATGTCTTTGGGGAAGACGAGGCCGATGCTGAGAGTGTCAACGATGCGCATCTGGACGATGTCGGCACGCTGCTGGCAGTCGAGCCCACCCGACGGGCTGTGAATGCGAAGGATGACTTCCCCGGCGAGCGAGACGACTCCGGGTGTCTCGCACGGGGCCGGCGGGGCAGCCGCCGCGGACAGCGACAGCGTTGCGAGAAGGAGAGCGGACAGTAAGAGAGTTCTCAAGATGGACACTACCTCCGTGTTGTGCGTTCGCGACCCTTTGCGGCCGCAACGTACAATGAGAGGCCGAAGCGGGGCCGCGGGTTTCGGGAATGCGCCGCCGGGATTGTGACCCGGCGGCGCCCCGGCTGTCAAACCTCCGGGCTTACGCGGCGTGCGCTTCCCGCCAGGCGCTCGGGCCGCGCGAGTGAGCGCTCTATCAGGCTAAGGAACTCGTCCACAAACGCCAGCGGATCGGACTTCGGGGGCTGGAGCCTGATCTGCCTCGCCTCCCACCAGTGCTCGCGGAATGTCCGGGAGAGCTGGCGCAGAGCATCCTCGCGGATCTGGACAGGAGGCTCCAGCGTCACGACGATTCGGCCCTGGTCTTCCGTGACAGAGCGCACACCGAGGTCCCGGCATCGCACCTTGAGCCTCAGCAGCGCAAGCGCCTTCTCGACAGGTTCCGGAGGCGCTCCGAAGCGGTCGCGCAGCTCATCGTCCAGGCGCGAAATGTCGTCCATCGTCCTCTGGACAGCCATCTTCCGGTAGATGCCGATGCGCGTATGCTCGTGGGGAATGTATCTTTCGGGAATGTACGCCTCGACGGACAGGTCAACCTGCGGCATGGCGGGCTCCTCCGGTGTCTGCTCGCCCTTGATCTCCCGCACCGCCTCCGCAAGCAGGTGGCAGTACATATCGAACCCCACCGAGATCATCTGTCCGTGCTGTTCGGGGCCGAGGATGTTCCCCGCGCCGCGGATCTCGAGATCGCGCATCGCGACCTTGAACCCCGACCCGAGGTCGGCGAACTCGCGGATGGCGCCCAGCCTGCGCTCGGCGACCTCGCTCAGGATGAGGTCGGACTTGTAGAGCAGGTAGGCGTAGGCCTGACGGTCGCTGCGCCCCACCCGCCCGCGAAGCTGATAGAGCTGCGCGAGACCCAGTTTGTCGGCGTTGTTGATGACTATGGTGTTTGCGGTCGGCACATCGAGCCCGCTCTCGATGATGGTGGTGCAGACGAGCACATCGAAACGGTGATGGTAGAAGTCGAGCATCACCTTCTCGAGCTCGTGCTCGCTCATCTGCCCGTGTCCGATGGCAAGGCGCGCGTGCGGCACGAGTTTCGCGACGCGCTCGGCGAGGCGGGTTATGGACTCGACGCGGTTGTGCACCAGGTAGACCTGCCCGTCGCGGTCGAGTTCGCGCACGATCGCTTCGCGCACCAGCTCATCGTCGTACTCGCGAACGTAGGTGCGCACGGGTATGCGCCCTTCCGGGGCCTCGTTCACGACGCTCATATCCCGAAGCCCGGAGAGCGACATGTGCAGGGTCCTGGGAATGGGCGTCGCCGTGAGAGTGAGGACATCCACACTGAGGCGGATCTGCTTGAGGCGTTCCTTGTGCGTGACGCCGAAGCGCTGCTCCTCATCCACGACGATCAGCCCAAGGTCTTTGAACTCGACGTCTTTGGAAAGCAGCCTGTGCGTGCCGATGATGACGTCTATGTTCCCCGCCTTCAGTTCGTCCAGAATCGCCCTCTGCTCGGCGGGCGAGCGGAACCGGGAGAGCATCTCGACTTTGACCGGAAACGCCCCGAAACGCTCGGAGAACACGTTGTGATGCTGCTGCGCGAGCACGGTTGTGGGGCAGAGGACGGCGACCTGCCTGCCATCCAGCACCACCTTGAACGCCGCCCGCATGGCGACCTCGGTCTTGCCGAACCCCACGTCGCCGCAGATGAGCCGGTCCATCGGCTTCGGTATCTCCATGTCGCGCTTGACATCGGCGATGGCGCGTTCCTGGTCACGGGTTTCGCGGAACGGGAACGCCTGCTCCATCTCCGCCTGCCAGGGCTGGTCGGGCGGGTATCCGTAGCCGCCCAGCGCCTCCCGCGCGGCGTACACCTGCAGCAGTTCCTTCGCCATCTCCCGGACTGCGCTCTTCACTTTCTTTCTGGTTCGCGCCCAGTCGGCCCCGCCGAGGCGGTG
Organism: Armatimonadota bacterium; assembly: GCA_019136435.1. Taxonomy (GTDB): domain Bacteria; phylum Armatimonadota; class UBA5829; order DSUL01; family DSUL01; genus JAGVUD01. The sequence goes on from JAGVUD010000480.1 coordinate 4,304, forward strand.
GATCGTCGGCGGCCCGCTGTCGGCGCCGCTGTACTTCCGGACGCGGTCCATCTGGTCGGCGGGAACATACAGCCTGTCGCCGCCGGAGTACTCGAGCAGCAGGAACTCCCGCGTCCCGTAGTCTTTCGAGAGCTGCACCATGCCCCGGTAGACGCCGATGCCGTGATGCTCGTGAACGATGAAATCGCCCTCGCTGATCTCGGAGACGGCAGTGATCGGCTTCGAGTCGCGATGGGACGGCCTGGGGCGGCGGAGCATCGTGCTGCCGAAGATGTCCGCGTCCGAGACGACAACCAGCGCGGCGCCCGGAAGCCGGAATCCCGTGTTGAGGTTGCCCTCGATAACCCAGACGCCGGGTTCGATATCGCCCTTGAGTTCTCCGTGTATGGGACGGACGCCGAGTTCCAGCAGCATCTTGCCCACGCGCAGCACCTGCGGAGTGACGATCACCACCGCCTGATCGTGCTCGACCCACGCTTTGATGTTCTCGGCAAGCACACCGACCTGCGAGCCGAAGGTGTCCATCGCGCTGGATGGCAGGGTGAACCGCCGGGCTTCGGCAAGCCAGGGCGCGCTGTGCGGAAGCGAGGACATCACGAGCGTGCGGTGTTCGAGAATCCGGTCCCTGCCAGCTTCGAAAGACACGTGGTGCTCGTGCGAAAGCCCGAGCGCCTGTCCCCGGCTGGCGCGGTTGACGTAGATGTCGGCCAGCTCCTCGAGGCGCTGCTCGAGGTTGGACTGGCAGAAGTGGGGCTCGTCCCAGATCACGAGCGCATCCGGCGGCAGCCAGTCGAGCAGGCAGACGGTTTCGGAAGTGAGGCAGGGCAGATAGTACTCGATGCCGTTGAAGGCGGAGGCTTCGCGCATGGCGGCGATATGCTTCGAGACCCTGATCTCGAGCGCATCGGCGTCGGGGCGGCGCCCCGCCTCCTGCAGCGCGAGGACCTGCTCATCGAGATACCCCTGCAGGATATCCGCGGCGCGGTCGGGCTGCTCGTCGTAAAGCGCCTCGCGCGCGGGAGGCAGGGTGACGCTCTCCAGGCTGCCCTCGGAGCGCTGGCTTTCGGCGTCGAAGGGCCGTATGGACTCGACCTCGTCGTCGAACATCTCGATGCGGACGGGGGTGCGCGCGGTGGGCGGCCAGACGTCAAGCAGCCCTCCCCGGAGGCTGAACTGCCCCACTTCCGTCACCAGATCGTCGCGGCGATACCCCGCAACGGCGAGCGTCCGCGCGAGATCGCGCAGGTTGAGGGTTTGACCGGCCCTGACGCTGACCAGGGCGCGCCGGAAGCGGTCCTTCGGCACGGTGCGCCTGAGCGCGGAGGTCAGCGGCATGATCAGAACGCCGGGCTGCCCGAGCGCAAGGCGGGTGAGGCCGTTGATTCGCGCGCCCGCCTCGTCCCAGTCGGGCTCGCCGTCCTCGAACAGAAGGCTGTCGGCCGCCGGCACGACCGTCACCAGGTCTTCGGGGAACCCGTACGCGATCAGCCCCTCCCAGAGGCGATCGGCTTCTTCCTGCGAGTACGCGACAACGGCAACCGGGCCCTGCTCGTCGCCTGCCAGCGCCGCGGCGAACACCGGCTTGACGGGCGGCGCGAGCTCTTCCACGGCGACAAGACGCGCCTGCCCCTTCATCGCTTTGCGGATACCGCGGAAGGGCTCGCGGGCGGAGATGATGCTTTTAAGAGTTCCAAGCGGCATATGGCGTATCTCTCGAGACAGTGTTCGCGACAGTGGCGCGTACACGCGGCAAAGGCCCCGCGCTCGTTTGCGCCGGGCCGCAGACCGGTTTCATGCCCGTGTCTGGCACAACGGGACTGATTCGCTGGCGATGGGGCAGTCCGGAACGCACCGGCCGCTATCAGCCGGAGCCTATTATACCGAACGCGGCGCCGGTTTCTCATCCGGCGCTGGCCGGCTGTCAGGGGAACA
>JAGVUD010000490.1 GCA_019136435.1 Armatimonadota bacterium
TGTCGCGGCAAGGCATCCCTTCGAAAGAACCGAGGTCTCTCGAGAGGAAGCCCGGAGCCTGTTCGAGGGCCAGCCGTACAAGATCGAGCTTATTGACGACCTGCCGGACGGCGAACAGATAACGACCTACACGGACGGCAGTTTCGTTGATCTGTGCCGCGGCCCGCATGTGGCGAACACGGGCGATGTGAAGGTCTTCAAGCTGCTTTCGGTGGCGGGGGCCTACTGGCGGGGCGACTCGTCGCGCCCGATGCTGCAGCGCATCTACGGCACGGCGTTCGAGACTCAGGAAGAGCTGGAGCAGTATCTGGAACGCGTCGAAGAGGCGCGCAAGCGGGATCACAAGCGCCTGGGCCGCGAACTGGAGCTGTTTGCGATTATCCCCGAGATCGGGGCGGGGCTTCCTGTGTGGCTGCCCAAGGGCGCGACGGTGCGCAGGGTCCTCGAAGAATACATTGTGAAGCGCGAGCGCGATGCGGGGTATCAGCACGTCTATACTCCCCACCTTGCTAGCCTGGAGCTGTACAAGATATCCGGTCACTGGCCTTACTACAAAGAGAGCATGTACCCGCCCCTTGAGTTCGACAACGAGCAGTTTCTCCTGCGGCCGATGAACTGCCCGCATCACTTCACGGTGTACAGGCAGTCGGCACACTCGTATCGCGAGCTGCCGATCCGGATTGCCGAGCTCGGTACGATGTACAGGTACGAGCTTTCGGGCGAGCTTACGGGGCTTTCCCGCGTCCGTGCGATGACGCTGAACGACGCGCATATCTTCTGCCGCCCGGAGCAGATACAGGACGAAGTTAGAGGCGTTCTGGATCTCATTGACGAGGCGTATAAGAAGCTCGGTTTTGAGGAATACTGGTACAGACTGAGCCTGCGCGATTCGTCGGACACGGAGAAGTACGCCAGCAACGACGAGATGTGGGACCTTGCCGAGGACGTGCTGAGCAAGACGCTGGACGAAGTGGGCATCGAGTACGAGACGGCGCGCGGCGAGGCCGCGTTCTACGGGCCGAAGATTGACGTCCAGGTGCCCAATGTGATGGGCAAGGACGAGACGATCTCGACGATCCAGCTCGATTTCCACCTTCCCGAGCGGTTCGAACTGGAGTACATTGGCGAGGACAACAAGCCGCACCGCCCTGTGGTGATCCACCGGGGAGTCATCAGCACGATGGAGCGGATTGTGGCGTTCCTTATCGAAAGGTACGCCGGGGCGTTTCCGCTGTGGCTGGCGCCGGTGCAGGCTGTCGTTCTGCCCATCGCCGACCGCCACGCCGGGTATGGCGAGAAGGTGACAGAGAGACTGAAGGCGGCGGGCTTCCGGGCGAACCTCGACTCGAGGAACGAGAAGACGGGGTGCAAGATTCGCACGGCCCAGTTGCAGAAGATCCCGTATATGCTGATAGTGGGCGACCGGGAAGCGGAGTCGGAGTCGGTCAGCATCCGGTCGCGCGACGAGGGGGATCTGGGAGCGAAACCGCTGTCGGAGTTCATCGCCGAGAACCAGGATCGGTTGACATAGGACGTCTGAGTCTAATATACTGTGCGGGTTGAGTGCCGCGGCCTGGTTTCGCGTCTCATCTCGCGTTTCTGAGGTAAAAGCATAAACAAAGACATCAAGGTGAACGAGAGGATCCGCGCCCGCGAGGTTCGGCTGGTTGACGAAAACGGCGGGCAGATGGGAGTGGTTCCTACGCGTGAGGCTCTGGACCTGGCAAGGCAGCGAGGTTACGACCTCATCGAGATAGCACCGACTGCCAAACCTCCTGTGTGCAAGCTCATGGACTACGGAAAGTTCAAGTATGAGCAGGGCCGCAGGGACCGGGAGTCTCACAAGAAGCAGAAGAGCACGGAGGTTAAAGGGATTCGGCTGCGGCCGGGCACCGGCGACCACGACATCGAGACGAAGCTGAAGCGCATGCTCCAGTTTCTCCGGGAGGGGAACAAGGTCAAGACGACCGTTATCTTCCGGAGCCGCGAAATGTCGCATCCGGAGTTCGCGCGCAGGTCTCTGGAGAAGATGATCGAAGCGGCCGCGGAGATCGCGGTCGTGGAGAAGCCGCCGTCCTTCGAGGGCCGCACCATGACCATGGTTCTGGCGCCCAGGGTTCTGACTGAGAAGGACAAGACGGAGAAGAAGACCGACACCGCCGGAGACAAAGCGCAGAAAGCCGAGGCGGCCCCGGCCGCAGAAGAAGAAGAGGGCGGCAAAGCCGAAGCGGGTGAGGCCAAAGAGAAGCCGAAGCCCGACAAGCCGGCGAAGAGTCGGCCCGCGCTCGATCCCAGCCTGATCTAGCCGGGCCGGGATAGAATCAAGCTTGGTTTCAAACGCCGGCTGAAACATGTCCGGCGTTTTAGTTTCGAATACTGAACTATGCCAAAGATCAAGACAAGAAAGACAGCCGCAAAGCGGTTCTCGTTTTCCTCGAAGGGAAAGCTGCTGCGGGGAACGACCGGACGCAATCATCTTATGATGAAGAAGTCGCCCTCGCGAAAGCGCAGGCTTACGATCAAGCACACGCTTCCCACCGGGGACGTCAAGCGGATGAAGGTCCTTCTCGGGGGCTGACACTTTGCGCGCGGGGGCCACGGCCCCCGGCCCGTTTGAAGCAACGCAGGAGACAGGTACAATAGATGGCACGCGTTAAGCGCGGGGTAATGACGCACAAGCGTCACAAGAAGATTATTGACCAGGCCAAGGGCTACTGGGGCGGCAGGCGCCGCCTGTTCAAGACAGCCAAAGAGGCCGTCATGCACGCGGGGCAGTATGCCTGGCGCGACCGCCGTACCCGCAAGCGGGACTTCCGGCGGCTGTGGATCACACGAATCAGCGCGGCCTGCCGGTCGGAAGGCGTCAAGTACAGCGAGTTCATGAACGGACTCATGTTGGCTGGCGTGGATGTGGATCGCAAGGTGCTCGCGCATCTCGCGATCGAAGACCCGGCGGCTTTCGCGAAGCTGATGGAGGTCTCGAAGGCCTCGCGCCCCGCCTGAAACGAAGACGGGCCTGCACTTGCCGGGGGAACACCCGGCACAGCGGCCCCGGGCACAGGGGACGGACAGGAGAATAATGCCGCAGGATCTGGACAAGCTGGAAAAGGATGCGCTCTCCGCCATACAGGCGGCGAACTCCAGTGACGTCCTTGAACAGCTTGGCATCCAGTGGTTGGGGCGCAAAGGCGAGATTACAGCCCTTTTGCGCTCCATCAGCGCCGTGCCCGCCGAAGAGCGCCCGGCATTCGGCCAGCGGGTCAACAGCCTCAAGAACAGCCTTACCGAGGCCATCGAGCGGCGCAGGACGGAGATATCGGCTGGCGCGGGGCAGGCCTCATCTCAGATTGACGTGACACAGCCGGGGCGGCTGATGCCCCGCACACACCCCCACCCTCTGCGCGAGACGATTGACCGCATCAAGCGCATCTTCATCGGGCTTGGCTTCGAGGTGGTCGAGTCTCCCGAGATCGAGGAATACCGCTTCAACTTCGCGGGCCTGAACTATCCGCCCGACCATCCCGCGATGGACGAGCAGATGAGCTTCTACATCACGGACGAGCATCTGCTCCGGACGCAGACGACCGCCGTTCAGGGGCGGGTCTTCCAGAACCGCAAGCCTCCGATGCGGATCTGCACCATCGGCCGCTGCTACCGCTACGAAGCCGTGGACGCAACGCACGGGCACACGTTTATGCAGGTGGACTGCTTCGCCGTCGACCGGCGCATCACCATGGCCGACCTCAAGGGCACTCTGGAGCAGTTCGCGCAGGAGATGTTCGGAGAGGTCGAGACGCGCTTCCGCCGCGACTTCTTCCCGTTCGTCGAGCCGGGCGCGGACTTCTCGGTAAAATGGAAGCAGGCAGGCGACCGCTGGCTCGAGCTCGGCGGCGCGGGAATGATCCATCCGAACGTGCTGCGGCAGGGGGGGATTGACCCGGAGGAGTGGACTGGGTTCGCGTTTGGTCTGGGCATCGAGCGCATGCCGATGATCCGTCACGGAATCGGCGACCTTCGGCTCTTCTACGAAAACGACTACCGGTTTCTTGAGCAGTTTTAGGTGACGTCCGCCAGGACAGCGGCCGGAAGGCGCGGGCAGGAGCAATCCGTATGCCACGCCGCAGGCTCCGGCCGGGGGAGATTCATTGAGAGTTCCACTCGATTGGCTGCATGATTACGTTGAGAGCAGGCTGGATGCCTCTTCGACCGCCGACACCCTCACGATGCTCGGGCTCGAGGTAGAGGAGGTCGAGGACGAAGGCGCGAGCGCCTCGCCCGTGCTGAACGTCACCGTGATGTCCAACCGCGGCGACTGTCTCTCGATGATCGGCGTCGCGCGGGAGCTTGCCGCCGACGAAGACCTTCCCGTGAAGCTGCCCTCGTTCGAGATGCAGGCCGGCGGCCCGCCGGCGGGCGAGCACGCCACTGTCGAGATTGAAGACCCGGACCTCTGTTACCGCTACGCGGCGACGCTCATCATGGGCGTGAAGATTGTCGAATCGCCCGAATGGATGGCCCGGCGGCTCATCGCCGCGGGCATGCGCCCGATCAACAGTGTTGTGGATGTGACGAACTACGTGATGCTGGAGACCGGGCAGCCGCTTCACGCTTTTGACTACGACCTGCTGGAGGACCACGCCATCGTCGTGCGGCGCGCGCGTCCGGGTGAGACACTCACGACGCTCGACGGCGGCGAGCGAGAGCTGAAACCCGACATGCTGGCGATCTGCGACCGGAAACGCCCGGTCGCGGTGGCGGGTGTGATGGGCGGGGCGAACTCCGAGGTGACCGCGGGCACGGTGAACGTGCTGATCGAATCGGCCACCTTCAACGGCGGGGCTGTGCGGCGAACGGCGAGGGCGCTGGGGCTTCCGACGGAGGCTTCCTACCGATTTGAGCGCGGAGTGGACCCCGGCGGGACGGCGAACGCGGCGAAGCGCGCCGCCGAGCTGATACGGCAGATTTCGGGCGGAGTGATCTGCGAAGGCGTGGTGGACACAGTCGCGCGGGCGGCACAGGAAAGATCAGTTGCGGTGCGAGCGGAGCGCGCGAGCGCGATTCTGGGCATGGAACTGAGCGCGGAGCAGTGCGCGGGGTATCTCAGGCGTCTTTCTTTGAAGGCTGATGTGTCGGGTGGCGGGGTTGACGTGATTGTGCCCACATACCGGGCCGACCTCGTGGAGGAGATTGACCTGATCGAAGAGATCGGGCGCGTCTGCGGATTCGACAACCTGCCGGCCACGCTCATCACCGGCCCGAGCCTGCAGGGGCGCGACAGCGCCCAGGGCGAGCAGGAAGGCTCGATGCGCCGGATACTGCAGGCGTGCGGGCTTCAGGAGGTCGTGACTCACAGCATAGTCGCCAAGGATACGCCGGCGCCGGAGGGAACGCAGCGTGTGAGCCTGCGTAACGTGCTCTCGGAGGACGTCGCGGAGATGCGGACGTCGCTTGTTCCGGGGCTGGTTCAGGTGCTCGGGACGAACTTCAGCCGCGACGTACGCGACCTGGCGGTGTTCGAAATCGGCAAGGTGTTTTTCACGGCGGACAGCCCGTCCGAAAAGACAATGGTCGCCGCATGCCTGACAGGCTCGCGCTGGGACGGCCTGTGGGCGATTCCGGACCGCAAGCTGCAGCCCGCCGCTTTCCGGCAGGCGCTGTCGGCGGATTTCTATCAGGCGAAGGGGGTGGCACAGACTCTGCTGGAAGGCATGGGGGCCCAGGGCCTGTCGTTCCGTCCGCAGCGGGGAGAACTCTGGCGCGACGGTTTCGCGGCGGGCATCTTCGCCGGTGACGAGATGGTGGGACTCGTGGGGGAGATATCGCCCGCGCTGCGCGAGAGCTGCAACCTGAAGGCTCCGGCGTTCGGGTTCGAGATAGACAGCGGGTGGCTGATGAAGCAGGGAGGGGCGCTGCGGCGCTGGCAGGCGCCGTCACGCTTCCCGGCCATCAAGCGCGACCTCGCGGTGGTGGTGGACGAACAGGTCGAGTATGCCGCGATCTCGGGCGTCGTGGAAGGCGTCGCCGAAGGGCTGCTGGAAGACCTGACGCTGTTCGACATCTACCGCGGGCAGCAGATTCCCGAAGGCAAGAAGAGCCTCGCGTTTTCGCTTTCGTTCCGGTCGAGCGAGAAGACGCTGACAGACGAGGACGTCGCATCTGTGATGGCGGCCATCCGCGAGCGTCTGGAGCGCAACCTGCAGGCGGGCTTCCGGGACTCCTGACGCGCCGCCTCTCATCCTCGCGGCGGCGCTGTTCCTGCGGCTGCCGGGCACAGCGTGGGAACTGCCCGGGCGTCTGCATGCCTTCTCGTATCACCCCGATGAACTGCCGGTACTGGGCGCGGCCTCCAGCGTGTGGCCGTGCGGGCAGGGCTTCAACCCGCGCTTCTACAACTACGGGACGCTGCAGATCTATCTTCTGTCCGTGCCAGCCGCCCTGAGCAGGTCCCCGGACGGAATCAACCTGGCCTTCGCTACCCTGCTCTCGCGGCTGCTGACGGCTCTGATGGGCACGGCGACAGTGGCAGTGTGCTGGTACGGCGGCAGGAGGGTCGCGGGGGTCGCCGGGGCGGTGACAGCGGCGGCGTTCGTCGCGATTGCGCCGGTTCACGTGCAGCATTCGCAGTTCGTGACGGTGGATGTCCCGGCAGCGTTCTGGACTTCACTCGCGCTGGTCGCGGCGATATCGGCGCGCACGGGCGCCGGGGGGTTCTTCGCCGGGCTTGCGGCGGCGACGAAGTATCCCGCGGGCGCGGCCGTCTCGGCGCCGCTGGCAGCGGTGTGGCTGATGGTTTCCCGAGCGAAGCGCCCGAAAGCGGCGAAAGCGGGCGCGGCGACAGCGGTCGCG
>JAGVUD010000278.1 GCA_019136435.1 Armatimonadota bacterium
ATGCTGCTGAGTACGCCGAGCCACGTGGGAATCGAACCCGTGAACTGGTTGCCATGGAGATCGAGGTACTGCAGGCTCGCAAGATAGCGAAGCTCTCTCGGGATCGCGCCGGTCAGGCGGTTTTCGCCGAGACGCAGGTCGTTCAGGTTGGACAGATTGCCGAGCGTGACAGGGAGGTCGCCTGTCAGCCTGTTGCAGGACAGGCGGAGGTACTTGAGGCTCGCCAGGTCGCCGATCTCCGGCGGAATGGCGCCCGAAAGCTGGTTGCTGTCGAGGCGCAGGTACTGAAGGTTCGCAAGGCTCCCGAACTCCGGCGGGATGGAACCGGTCAGCCGGTTTCCGTCGAGGCGCAAAACCTGCAGGCTCGAAAGGCCGCCGAGCGAGGCCGGGATGCTGCCCGTAAGCTGATTCGAGCCGAGATTGAGTTCCGTCAGGCGGGAGAGGCTCCCCAGTTGCGCCGGGAGCGGCCCCGCGAGCTGGTTGCTGCTAAGCGAGAGGCGCGTCACGCGGCCCCCGCTGATCGTGACGCCGTACCACCCCGGAGCTGCCGTCAGCCAGTTCGATTTGTTCTTCCACCCCGCGCCTCCTGTGCTGTTGTACAGCGCAACAAGCGCGTTGTATTCAACATCGGGGATGCCGAGGGGGTTGGCCTGGGCAGGCGACCACGCTGCCGCCACAAGTAGCAGACCCAGCAAGAGAGAACGTGTCTTAGTCAACAGCTTCCACTCCATAGCGAAATCCTCATCGCGAAAGGCAGTTGCCGCGGGCGTCAATACCGCCCCGGCCGTTCGTCAATCATACCGCTGATGCCGGGCAACGTCAAGCAAGCCGCGCGCCGCGCAGATGCTCCCGCGTCAACCCTTGACACCCGAAATGACCACGCCCTGAATGAAATAGCGCTGCGCCACCGCAAACAGCGCGAGCAGCGGGAGCATCACGACCGACGCCGCCGCCATCAAAAGCTGCAGGTCCACGCTGTGCTCGCCCTGGAACGCGTACAACCCCAGCGCCAGCGTGCGCAGATCGGGGTTGCCCAGGTAGATGAGCGGCCCCAGAAAGTCGTTCCAGTGCCCCATAAAGCTGAAAATCGCAACGGTCGCGACGGCCGGTTTCACCTGCGGCAGAAGCACCCTGCTGAAAACGCCCCAGCTCGACGCGCCGTCAATGCGCGCGGCTTCGTCCATCTCGATGGGGATGCCCATGAAATACTGCCGCAGCAGAAACACGAAAAACGCCGAGGTCGCGAAGTACGCCGGCACAGTGAGCGGCAGGAACGTGTCATACCATCCGAGCGACACGAACAGCTTGAACAGAGGCACCATCGTTACCTGCGCGGGCAGCATCATCGTCGAGAGCAGAACGATGAACAGAAACCCCCGGCCCGGAAACCTCAGCCGCGCGAACCCGAACGCGACCAGCGTGCACGACAGCACCTGACCGACAAGCGCCAGCACCGTGATTGCCAGAGTATTCCGCAGATACAGCAAGAAGCGGAAGTTCGGCTCGTTCCAGTCCACGACCCGGGTGGTTCTGAGGAAACGAGGGTCCACCGTCTCCGCCGGCCTGCGCGTCAGCACAGCAACCCGAACTCTGTCGCGCGGGAGTTCCTCGACAGGGACGGCGTAGATGTCGCCCAGCGACTTCGCGAAACGGAAGAGCTTGACGGTTTTGCCGGAGACCTCGACGCGGATCTGCTTTCTCGGAATCCACTCGATTGAGCGGGTGAAAATGCGGTCCTTGTCCTTGAGAGAGGTCGAGAGCATAAAGACGAACGGGATGAGGATCATCACCGCCCCGAGGGTCAGGATGGCGTACGCGACGGCCTGCGCCAGGCGCTGCTGCCTCTGCCTGCTCTGAAGAAGCGTGCCGCGCCCGCTCATCCGCGCCGCTCCGACTCGTAGTAAACCCACCGTTTGCTCGTCACGAACACGACGAGCGTAAGCGACAGGATGATGACGAACAGGACCCACGCCATGGCGCAGGCGTATCCCATGCTGAAATACTTGAACGCCTTCTGGTACAGATAGAGCACGTAGAACAGCGTGCTGTAGGCCGGGCTGCCCGCGCCGCCCGTGATGACGAACGCCGTGGTGAAAACCTGGAAGCTGCCGATGATGCCCATCACGATGTTGAAGAAAACCGTGGGGCTGATCATGGGCAGCGTTACGTTCCGGAACTTGCCCCACGCTCCGGCGCCGTCGAGTTCGGCCGCTTCGTAGAGCTGCGTGGGCACGCTCTGGAGCCCGGCCAGGTAGATGATCATTCCCGCCCCCGCGCCCCAGACGCTCATAATCACGAGCGCCGGAACAGCCCACTCCGGGCTTGTGAACCACCCCGGCCCCTGAATTCCGATTTTGGCCAGAAGCAGGTTGATGGCGCCGGACTCCGGGTTGAAGATCCACTTCCACATCAGGGCAACCGCCACCCCGGGCAGAATGGCGGGGATGTAGTAAATGGCACGAAAGAGCGTGAGGCCCTTCACCTTCTGGTTCAACAGGATGGCGATGCCGAGCGACGCGACCACCCCGAGAGGAAGCGCCATTGCGGAATAGAGCAGCGTGACGCTGAGGGACTTCGCGAAGCGGAAGTCGTGTCCGAACATCGTTGCGTAGTTCGCCAGCCCGATGAAGCGCGGCGTGTGCAGCATGTCCCAGTCGCACAGGCTGGCGTACAGCGAAAACAGCATCGGCCCTAGCGTGAAAACGAGGAAGCCGACGATCCAGGGGGATATGAACAGGTAGCCGTCTATGGCTTCCCGCCTGAGCAGAGAACCGCGTCGCATCACCTGTGCACTTCTGACACAATGCCTGCTTTTCCTCTGCCTTCGCGCAACCTGCCGTGTTCAGACGGTGATATGATAGAACCTGCACGCGGGCGCGCCGCGCCCCCGGAACATCCGCATGCCCCAAACCCCGACCGCGCACAACACAACGCCGCCCGCTCCGGCCCGCCGGCCGTGGTTGCGCGTCGCGGCCTTGCTTCTGGCCGCGGCCGCGCTCGGGCTCATCTGGCTGCTCCCGCTGGACCAGTTTCCGAGCCTCTGCACAACGCGCCGCATCGCCGGGATTCCCTGCCCCACCTGCGGCATGGGCAGGTCGCTGCACGCGCTTCTGCACGCCGATGTGCGCGAGTCCTTCCGCTATCATCCCCTGGGGCCGGTCTTCGCCGCCGCGGCAGTGCTGTGGTTCGCTGCGAACGCAACCGTGAAGACAAGAACCGGGCGCGCACTGCCATCCGCGGCCGGGTGGACCGCGCTTGCAGCCGGCGGCGCGCTGCTGATCGCGGTGTGGTTGGTGCGGCTTGTGGCGGGGACGGTTCCCTGACGCGCCCGGCGGGGCAGACGGTCAGGCGAATCGGGTGAGAGGAAAATGACGGAGCGAGTGGGATTCGAACCCACGAGCGAGTTTTAACCCCGCTACACGATTTCCAGTCGTGCTCCTTCGACCAACTCGGACATCGCTCCAGAACGGGCGAATTCTAGCACGCTCGGAGCATGAGCGTCAACGACTCGGGCCTACGCTGTCCGTCCGGGCCGGGCGTCTGGCCGGAGCGATTACGAAAAAACCTCCCCGGCCGAGAGTTTCCTGACGGCCGGAGAGGCGAATGGAGGGTGGGAAGCTTTCCAACTGTATTCTACGGGTTATTGCGTAGTTTTGTCCAGCCCAATCTGGCAAAAAATCAGAAAGATTTTGCGGTCCCGGGGCTGCGAAGGAGTCCGTGCGGCCAGAGTGCCGCGGCCACGGGCGGGCTGCCAGCAGTCGCTGCGCGCCCCTACCTGTTGAAGTAGTCGGCGTTGATCTGGATGTAGTGCTGCATCTCTTCCGGGACGTTGTAGTCCGGGAAGATGGCGCTGACCGGGCAGACAGGCCCGCAGGCGCCGCAGTCGATGCAGGCTTCCGGGTCGATGTAGAACTGGGGGTCTTCGTCCGTCCCGTGGATGCAGTCCACGGGGCAGACCTCGACGCAGGACTGGTCTTTTGAGCCGATGCAGGGCTCGGTGATGACATGGGCCAATTCTTCAGGGTTCCTCTCAAAAAAAACGCGCGCTCACGCCCGATCCCGCACGACGGAACACGCGGACTCGACCCGGGCGCGGGCTGCACAGATACTAACGACTGCGACAATGAGTGTCAATAAGGCCCGCCAGCGGCTCCACGGAGGTGATGGGCCTGCTGCGGGAGAAGGGGCCTTCAGACTGAAACCTGTCTGGAGGCGCCCCGTGCGGATTCTCTACATTGATATTGACTGTCTCAGGCCCGACCATCTCGGCTGCTTTGGCTACGGCCGCAACACCAGCCCGAACATAGACGCTATCGCGGCGCGCGGCACGCGGTTCTCGAACTACTACGTGACGGACGCGCCCTGCCTTCCCTCGCGCACCGCTTTGTTCACGGGCCGCACGGGCATTCATACCGGCGTCATCAATCATGGCGGACTTAACGCTGATATCCGTCCGATAGGCCCAGATCGGGGTTTCAACAACTACGCTGGCCCGTTCCGCACATGGATGACCACCCTCGTGCACGCCGGGCTGCACACATGCACGGTCAGCCCGTTCGCCACACGCCACGCGGCCTGGCATTTCCTTGACGGGTTCAAGGAAGTGCATGACCCGGGCGGACGCGGACACGAACGCGCGGACGAGATTGCGCCGCTGGCGCTCGACTGGCTGAAGGCGAACGCCGCCAAAGATAACTGGTTTCTGCATGTGAACTTCTGGGACCCGCACACGCCGTACCGTACGCCGCTCGACTATGGCAACCCGTTCGAAAACGACCCAGCGCCGCTGTGGCTGACCGAAGACATCCTGCGGGCGCAGAGGGAGAGCTACGGCCCGCACAGCGCGCGCGACCTCTGGGAGTACGGCCCCTACGACACGCAAAAGTACCCGCGCGCCCCGGCGGAGATTGAGACGCTGGCCGATTTCAGGAAATGGATTGACGGCTACGACACGGGCATCCGCTACACGGACGATCACGTGGGCTTGATTCTGGACGAACTCAGGACCCAGGGGGTGCTGGATGACACGATCATTCTCGTGTCCGCCGACCACGGCGAGAATCAGGGCGAACTCAACGTGTACGGCGACCACCAGACCGCGGATCACTGCACGTCCCGGGTGCCGCTGATCGCGGCGGGACCGGGCATTGTGCAGGGACGCGAGGACACGGACCTGCACTACAACGTGGACCTGGCCGCCACAATCTGCGCGCTTGCGGGCGGCGAGCAGCCCGAAAGCTGGGACGGGACGAGCTTCCTTCCCGCGCTGACAGAAGGCAGAAGCTGCGGGCAACCGTACCTGGTCGTCAGCCAGGGAGCGTGGAGCTGCCAGCGCAGCGTCCGCTGGAAGAACTGGATGATGGTGCGCACCTACAACGCCGGGCTGAAGGACTTCCCGGAGACCATGCTGTTCGACATCGAGAGCGACCCCCACGAGACGTACAACCTGGCGTCCGAGCGGGAAGACGTAGTGCTGGAAGGGCTCGACCTTCTGTCGCAGTGGCACGAAGAGATGATGGACGGCCGCCCGAAGGAGTCCGACCCGATGTGGGAGGTGATGAGGGAGGGCGGCCCGTTCCATACCAGGGGCTATCTGGACAGCTACTGCCAGGTGCTCGCCGACACCGGTCGCGCCGGAGCCGCGCAGAGGATGCGCGAGCGCGAAGAGCGCGCCCGGTAGCCGCCGCAAAGAGAGCTGCCGGAAGACGGCGAAATCTCCGGCCTCTCACCGTGCGCGGGCAGGCTTTCGGGCGAGTGCGTAGCATATAATCGGTGTTTGTGACGCGCCGCCGTTTGCGCATCCGCCGCATATATACAAGAAGAACTCCGGCATTTGAAGACTCACACCAAACTTGCTCTGCTGATCGTCATCGCGGCCGCCGCCCGCATGCTGATGGCGTCTCTGCTCAATCTGGGCGACGACGAGGCGCTTTACTGGACATGGGCGAAGCATCCGGCGGCCTGCTATTACGATCACCCAGGAATGGTCGCGTGGCTGATTGCGCTCTCCACCCGCCTGCTGGGAGACACGGCGCTTGCCGTGCGGCTGCCGACGATTCTGCTCGGCGCTGTCAGCACAGGGCTGATGTACGCACTCGGGCGGCGCCTCTTCAGCGAGAAGGCTGGCTGGCTGGCGGCGCTTGCGTTCACGCTCACGCCTCTTTTCGCGCTGGGATCGTTTCTGGTCGCGAGCGACGCTCCGCTCGGCGTGTTCTGGCTTCTGACAGCGCTGGCCGTGGCGCACGCGACCATGTTCCGCAAGCGCTGGCTGCTCGTGGCGGCCGGGGCGCTCGCCGGGCTCGCGCTCGATTCGAAATACACGGCCATTCTGCTCGTGGTCTCGGCCCTGCTCTACCTTGCCACGTCCAGGGAGACACGCAGGGAGTTCTCGCGGAAGGAGCTTTACCTTGCCGCGCTTTTCGCGGCCGCAGTGTTCCTGCCGGTGTTTCTGTGGAACGCGAACAACGGCTGGGAGAGCTTCAGGTTCAATCTGCAGGGACGGCACGGCGCGGGCGCGCCGACTGCCAAGTGGTTCCCGCAGCTACTGGGGGCGGAGCTTCTTGCGCTGTCGCCGCTGCTGCTCGGGGCGGGCAATCTTGCGGCTCGGGTCGCTGCGGAACTCGAGCGCGCGCTACAGGCTGCTGTTCTGGTTCTCGTTCCCCACGCTGGCGCTCTTCTGGGGCGCGAGTTCGTTCGCACGCATTCTGCCGCACTGGCCGGCGGCGGGTTACCTGACGCTCATTATCGCGGCGGCGGCGCTCTGGTCGGGGTCGGGGGGAAGAAAGGCGCGCAAATGGTGGCCGGGGGCCGTGCTGGGAACCGCCGCGGTGTTCACGCTGCTGCTGCACACTCAGGCGTTCTGGCCCGTCCTGCCCCTGCCGCCCGGCGACGACAACACCAACCACCTGCACGGCTGGGAAAAGGTGGTTCCGGTTGTGCGCGGGGAGATGCGGGCGATCGAGGCCGGGGGCGGCAGGGCCCTTCTGTTTGCCGACCGCTACCAGTTCGCCGCGCAACTCGCGTGGAACATGAAAGAACCGCGCAGAAGCTTCTCGCTCAACCCCGCGCGGGACCAGTTCGACTTCTGGATGGCCGGAGAGAATCTCATCGGCGCGAGCGGCGTGCTGGTGTGGGAAGAGGACTGGGACATCAAGCCCGAAGTGCTGGAGGCCTTCAGGCATACCGAAGAGGTGGCGCGGATTCCCGTGAAACGCCGGGGCAAGCTGGTTCGCACGTTTCACGTGGTGCGCTGCATGGATCTGGAGCGGATACCTTGAGCATCAGCAAAGCAGTCATTCTGGCGGCGGGCAAGGGCAAGCGTCTGGGCGCGCTGACGGCCGACATCCCGAAGCCGCTCGTCAGGGTCGCCGGGCAGCCGCTGCTGCACCGCATCATCGCCGCGTTCGAATCGGCGGGCGTGCGCTCGGTGCGGATCATTACGGGCTATCTGGGAGAGCGGATAAGGCAGAGCTGCGGCGACGGCGCGGATATGGGCGTGGAGATCAGCTACTGCGAGCAGACCGAGTTGAACGGCACGGGCGGGGCGATCCTCGCGGCGGCGGACTTCATGGACGGGCCGGTGTTCCTGTCGTTCGGAGACATACTGCTGCACCCTCCCGAGCACTACGCGCGGATTGCGCGGCTGTATCAGGACCACCGGCCGGACGGCGTTCTGGCGGCGAACTGGGTGCCGGACCCCTGCATCGGCGGGGCGGTTTACTTCGACGAAGCGGGCAGGATCACGCGGATGGTCGAGAAGCCCGCGCCGGGCACATCAACGACAAACTACAATCAGGCCGGGTGCTTCGTGTTCGGCCCGGAGCTTGTGGAGGCGCTTCGCAAGACGGATATGAGCCCGCGCGGAGAGATAGAACTGACGGCGGGGGTGAGCGCGCTTGTGGCGGCCGGCGCGCGGATTCTGGCGCACCCCGTTCCGGATGGCCAGTGGCTGGACATCGGCACCCCGGAAAGCCTCGCCCGGGCGGAGAGGGCACTTCAGGAGGATACCCATGGCGCGGCTTGACGATCTGCTTGCGATGCTGCCCCCTGTCCGGCGCGAAGCCCCCTGCGTTCGCAGGGTGTTTGCGCGAGCGGCAGAGTGCGACGCGAACGGCGGCGGCTGGAGACTGGTGCGGGCGCCCGGCCGGGTGAACCTGATCGGCGAACACACGGACTACAACGGCCTGCCGGTTATGCCGATGGCGATCAACCGCGAGATCACGGCGCTGTTCCGGCCGCTGCCGCGGGGGCAAGTGTCCCTGCTGAGCGCGGACGGTTTCAGGCCGCGCGTATTCCATGCCAGCCGGGCGATTGACACGTACCGCAAGGGCGACTGGGGCAACTACGCGAAAGCGGCGGTGCAGAAGCTGACGAGCGAGTTCGGGCTGGACAGCCCCTCAGGGTTAGAGGCCGTCATCGGGGGCGACATCCCGGGCGGCGCGGGGCTCTCATCATCATCGGCGCTCGTCGTGGCGATGGCGCTTGCGTTCGCGGCAGTGAACAATCTTGAGATCGAGCCTTCGCGCCTTGCCGATCTGATGGCGGACGGGGAGCAGTATGTGGGAACGCGCGGGGGCGGAATGGACCAGGCCGCCTGCCTGCTGGGGGAGCAGGACCGGGCGCTGCGGATGGACTTCAGGCCGCTTCGCATACAGCCCGTGCCGCTTCCCGAAGGAGCCGAGGTGATCATTGCGAACAGCCTGGTGGTCGCCGAGAAATCGGCCGAGGCGAAAGCCCGGTACAACCTGCGCAGCGCGGAATGCGCCATGGCGTGCGCGCTTCTCGGAACGCACTACGGCAGCGAATACCCGCTTCTGGCGCACTTTCATGCGGCCTTTGAAGACCCGGCCGCCGCGCTTGAAGGCGTGATCGAACCCCGGCCGATGAAGCCGGAGGAGATCGCCGGCAGGCTCGCGATGACGATGGGCGAGTTCGATCAGCACTTCCTGGATCTGGGCAAGGGAGAGAGCCTGAAGGTTCCCGGCACCGGGTTCCAGCCATACGCCCGGGCGCGCCACGTGCTCACCGAGACGCGGCGCGTCGAGAAGGCTCAGCAGGCCCTGACGGCGGGCGACATCGCGGAAGTAGGCGCGTTGATGAACGCTTCCCATGCGTCCTGCAGGGACGATCACGAAGTCTCGTGCAGCGAACTGGAGGCTCTCACCCGGGCAGCCCGGGAAAGTGGCGCGGCCGGCGCGCGCCTGACCGGCGCGGGTTTCGGCGGCTGCATTGTGGCGCTGGCGCGCTCAGAGGACGTGTCGAGCGTGCTGGACGGGATCCGTCGCCGCTACTACGAAGACTGGGCTGCGCGCGAGCGCCCCGAGCTTCTGGAGCAGATGCAGGGCTCTGTGAGCGACAACCTGTTCACCTCGCGTCCGCAGACCGGGGCGAGAGTTCTGGGTTAGCGCGCGGTCTTCGCGGCCGGGGGCGATATTCTGATTCCGGCGGAATCGGCGACGGCGATCATTTCGGCGATTGCGCCCCGGGCGATCTCCACAGGGCGGTCTGTGAAGCCGCCGATGCCGTCCGGCTTCGGAACAAGCGCCTCCCACAGCGGCAAGACATCCACGGTGGTGGACAGCCCCCGCACATACATCCGGAAATACCGCTCGGCCTGCTCGCGGTCTCTTTCCGCGACCCTGCCATCCCGAACCAGCCCCTTCAGTTCCCAGAGAGCCTTGAGCGAGTCAATGTATCCCTGAACGATCAGGCTCTCCAGCCACTGCTCGCGAAGCCCCATCTCCCGGGCCAGCCGGACCGCCCGCGCCGCCATCTCGACATCTCTTTCCAGCTGATCCTCCGACTTGATATCGCCGAATGGCGACCGGTAGGCGTCCCACAGGACGTAGCCGAGTTCCGGCAGCGCGCCGTTCTTGAGCCGCCCGGCAACCTTGCCCGGCACGTTGCGCTGCTCGCCGAACGGCCAGTCGGAACCGTACACATGCCACGCGACCGTGCCGATGGCCTCCACCCAGTCGGCGTACTTCTCCGGGTCTCTGAAGCCCTGCCGGACGGCATACGAGACCGCGAACTCGCGCGGAGTGCGGCCCTTCGCGTTCCACGAATATTCCGCCGCCGCTTCCAGGTTGAAGAACCCGTAGGGCAGGCGCGGGGTGATGTAGCCCAGCAGCCCGGACATGCTCTTGTCCACGAACTCGTTCATCCGGTAGTGAATGAACTGCGGGCTGGTGAACGGCGCGGCGAAGTGGATGGGAACCAGGTTCGGGACAACGCCGATCCACCGTCCCGCTTTCGCCGAATCGCCCAGGTACGGGCGCAGCATGGGCGACTGTCCCGAGGTGTAGGTGAGAAGCGAATGGTAGTACCAGACGCGCACCTCGGGGGGAATCTCCTTGAATATGAGCTGGTTGCTGGACTCGGTCTCCTCGCTCGTCAGCACCCACAGTGTTATGGGGCCGTGCTTCTCCTCGGCCTTGCGCCAGCCCGCGATGATCGCGCGGGCCTCCAGGACTCCCCGGTCGGTCTTTGCGCAATCGGCGCAGCGGCAGCCGCCCTGCCCGTGCAGGTTCTCGGTCATCCAGACATCCACCCCGTTCACGTGAGGCAGGCTGGCAAGCTCGCCGATCCACTCGGCCAGCACATCCACGATGGCGGGCTTTGAGTAGCAGAAGTTGTTCTCCTGCCCGCCCTGCGCCCGCAGTTCGGGGTGCGCCTTAAGGACGCCCTTGCCGCCGACCTGCTCCAGATGCAGCACCACCGGGACGGGCTCGATGGCGTACCTCGGCCCCTCGGTGATCATCGGCTCCCGCCCGCTCTTAATGCGGGCATACGGCTTGCCCTGGTCGTCAACGCCCACATCCGATATCTGCTCGGCGATATTCAGCTTCCGGTCGCCCATCCAGCGCAGATGGGCGAAGCAGTCCGCTCCCCACAGCCCGCGCGCATCCATATCCGGCCAGTCACGGACGGTCACGAGCGGAATCCGGGCCGTGCCCGCGGACATCTTCGGCCGAATCAGTTGCTCCAGGGTGCGGGCGGCGTAGAGAAGACCGGCGGGAGACAGCGCGTCCAGGCGGAGCGCATCTCCGTTGTCTGACGGAGTGATGGAGTAAGCCTGATCCGCGTTCGGCAGGCTCTTCAGCGAATCGGACGCCTGACGGCCGAGCGCCAGTACGATGCGAAATGATGCACCGGCAGCCGCCGGAGCGCCCGCCTGCCGCCCCAGAAGCGAATGCAGCCCCGACAGGGCTTCCGCCACGACCAGGTCGCCGGCGGGCGGGGCGCCCTCGAACTCAACAGAGACAGCGGCGCGCGGCACGGTGACGGCGCGGGAGATGGCGATCTCCTTCGGCAGCGGGACGGTGAAGCGTACCCATTGCCGGGCCGCATCGGCGGAGACGGACTCAGGGGCGCCCGCGCAGGGCACGGACAGCACCGTCAGAAAACAGGCAAGAACCCGAACCAGTCGAGACATAAGCCCTCCATTTAGGCTAACCCTTGCCGTCGGCCGCGTCCCCGGCCGATTCCTCAGCCGGCCCATGCGGCAGTGGCTCTGCAGGCGGAACATCGGCGTTTTCAGGAATCGGGGCGCCAAGGCGGGGGTACAGAGCACAGGCGATGATCGCCAGGCTTGCGGTCACGGGCACGCCCAGAATAAACCCGGCAAACCCGAACAGTTTGCTGCCCGCAATGATCGCGAACAGCGCGAGCAACGGGCTGAGCCCGGTGGATCGCCCGAGCACCTTCGGCGTCAACACAGGGTCGAACAGCGCGGAGTTCAACGCCAGCACAACCACCGTGACAAGCAGGGCGTTGAGCGGCGTCCCTCCAGACCCGACGAGCGTCACAATCGCGGCGACGACGGCAAGCAGCGCGGCCCCCACATAAGGCACCGCATACAGAAACGCCCCGGCCAGTCCCAGAATGAACTGGTAGCTGGTTTCCACGCCGGGGAAGAGATCGAGAATGAGCAATGCCAGGGTCACGGCCACGCCATACATGCAGCAGAGCGTCACCATGCCGCGCAGATACCCCAGAAACACCGCGCCCACCCGCTCGATCAGTTCAACGACACCCTCACGGTACTGAGGCGGGATAACGTAGTGAACGCGGCGGCGGATGACAGGCCAATCCTTGAGAAGATAGTACGTGGCGATGAGGATGATGACCACATTCAGCAGATAGCCGACCGTGCCGAAGACCCCCCCCAGGAACTTCGCGAAGTAGCCGGGGCCGCTCGTCTTTATGGCGTCGTTCAGATTCTCCGACAGTTCACTCCACGACGCGGGCAGCGTGACGCCCAGATGCCTGAGAAGCTCGTTCTGCACGAAGCCGGCCCAGAAGCCCCGGAACTTGTCCACATATCCCGGCCACTGCTCGATGAGCTGGTTCGCCTCGCCGACCAGAACCGGCACCGCCCACGTGAGGAAAGCGCCGAACGCGAGGAAGAACAGCAGGTACACGACGAGCACGCTCGCCGTGCGCGACATCCCGCGCCGCTGCAGTCTGGCGAGAAACGGGTCGAGCACCGCGGCGATGGCAATGCTCACGGCGAAGGGCATGAGAATGCCCCGCACCAGCCAGAGCAGCAGCAGCGCCACCGCCAGGAGCACAAGCCCGACCACCAGGCCGCGCCCGCGCACCGGCGGCTCGACGAACCGGACTACTGCTCCAGCATTCGCCGGAGCGTCTTCAGCGCCTTTGTCTGAAGCCGGGATACGTGCATCTGTGAT
>JAGVUD010000367.1 GCA_019136435.1 Armatimonadota bacterium
GCGCATCGGGAGTGCTGTAGCAGATGTGATACACCATCTCGGGGTATCGGGACAGAATCGAGTCGAGCGGGCCCGGGCCGTCCGCCGGAAAGATGATCTCGACGGCCGGTTGACCGGGCGCCTCGCACCAGATCAGATTCACGTTCTGGCCCTCGTCGAACTGCCGCTCCCCTGCCGTGTATCCCATCCCTTCCAGAAACCGCACGGCGCGCTCGGGCTTGCTCACCGCCAGCCCCAGATGATGAAATGTCAGTCCGCAGCCGTTCATCGCCTACGTGCCGAGCACCAGCGCCAGATTGACCGGCAGCCGCCGCTCCTCGCACTCCTCCAGCGAGAGTCCCGTATACGGAAACACCTCCTCATCCTCGATGCGCAGACCCGCCTCCTCCGTCATCCGCCGCACCGGCTCCACCGAATCGAACAGATAGATATGATCGATCTCCGGGGCGTTGATCGCCGTCGTTACGTAGATGAAAGCATCCGGAGCGGCCAGTTCGTGCAACTTTCGCAGAAATGCGAGCGGCTGCTCGACATGCTCCAGCACCTCGCCAGCCACCAGAGCGCCGTACTTCCCCGGCGGCGCTTCGCACTCCAGAAAGTCCTGGCACACGAGCTCGTAGTTCTCCCACCTTCCGAAGAACCCGCTCTCGATGATGCTCCGGGTCATCTCGACGCTCTTCGGGCTGATATCAACGCCGGTGAACGTTTCGTACGCCGAGAGCCTCATGGCGCTCATCATATGGAACCCGTGCCCCGGCCCAACCTCCAGATAGTGCCCCCCGCGTTCGCGGGGCAGCTTCCGCAGGAACGATTTCCGCATCTTTCGATGGTTCGGCCACAGAAACGCCGTCAGCGCCAGGCCCGCCATATACTGCTCCATGTACTCCGGGTTCTGATACACGGCATCGGACACTTCGCTGTACGTCGAGCAGCGATAGCGGCCGTGACGCTGAAAGTACATCTGCTCGCGCATCGTGTCTTTGACGAGCAGATTGTAGCAGGCCGCAAGGCTGGCCAGACTCTGCCCGGTGGCGAGGCAGTAGTCGAGATACGCCCCGAACCAATCCCGCTCCTCACCGTCGAGACCGGCCGCGGAGTTGCGGACGAACTGCTGCTGAAGCGGGTTCTGCGCGCCGATCTCCTGCACAAGCGCGGCGATGTTCTGCTGTGCCGGATTCTTCACGACCTGGCCGGGCAAACCGCGCTACTCCTTCGCTTCCCCGGATCGGCGCCAGTCCAGCGACATCCGCGCGGGGTTGCCGACGAGCACGCCCGCTCTGTCGTACGTTCCCCGCGTGACGGACCCCGCCGAGACGAGAGTTCCCGGCTGCAGCACTGTCGGGTAGAGCACCATGCTGCCCGCCGCGAGCACGACGTCATCGGGGATGATGATATCGCCCGCTTCCGGCGGATACTTCTCGCTGAGCGCGCTGTCGCCCAGGTTCT
This sequence comes from Armatimonadota bacterium, assembly GCA_019136435.1. Lineage (GTDB taxonomy): Bacteria > Armatimonadota > UBA5829 > DSUL01 > DSUL01 > JAGVUD01. Next base: position 1,447 of record JAGVUD010000367.1, read on the forward strand.
GGTGCGTCAGAATGCGCGAGTACATCCCTATCCCGGCGCGATTGCCGATCGTCACCCTGCCGGTCAGGTCAATCAGCACATGCTTGCCGATATGCACATCGTCGCCGATTGTCAGATTCCGGAAGCTCCCGCGCGACTCGTGGATCGTGAGCCAGCGGTTGATGCGCGTGTTACGGCCGAGCTTTGCCCCGCCTATCTGAAGCACAAGGGCCGGGAACAGGCTGTCGTGAAGCACGTATGCCAGCGCCTCGTCGCCCGCAATCAGCCTCAGAAGCGCGGCTTTTGCGCGGTAGAAGACGCGGAGGTATGCGAAGAGCGCTCCTGTAATGAGCCTGCGCATGGCGTCCTCAGCCGAGCGACCTTTCAACCGCGGCGATCACGTCTTCCACGTCCTCGTCCGACAGCTTCGCCGACAGCGGAAGGCTCACGGTCTGACGTCCGATCGCCATGGCGTTCGGATAGTCCTCGGGCCGCCACCCGTAGCGCTCCTGATAGTAGGGATGCTCGGCGATGCTCTGATAGTGCACGCCCACCCCTATGTTGTGAGCCGTCATCCTGTCCAGGAATGCGTCCCTGCCGGCCCCCGCGCGCGCCTCGTCCACAAGGATGGTGTAGAGATGATGCGCGTGCCTCGTGTCCGGCTCCGGATCGGCCGGCAGCCCGAGCGGCAGAGAGCGGAAGGCCGTGTTATAGCGCTCGCATATCTGACTGCGCCGCTGCCAGTACGGCTCCACGCGCTGGAGCTGATGGATCCCGATGGCCGCCTGGATGTCCATCATGTTGTACTTGAAGCCGCACTCCACCACCTGATAGTGCCGGTACCCGGAATCCCCGAACCGCTTCCAGGCGTCCTTCGTCATCCCGTGAAGCGCCAGAATCTTGACGCGTGCCGCATCCTCCTCGCGCTGCGTCACCACCATTCCGCCCTCGCCCGTGACGACGTTTTTCGTCACATAGAAGCTGAAGCACCCGAAGTCGCCGATCGTCCCCGCGGGACGCCCGTGATACTCCGTCTCGATGGCGTGCGCGCAGTCCTCGATGACCTTCAGCCCGTGCTCCTCAGCCAGGCTCCCGAGAGCGTCCATGTCGCATGCTCTTCCCGCGAAGTGCACCGGCACAATCGCCCGGGTCCTCTCCGTCACGCGGCGGGCGGCATCCGCGGGGTCCAGGTTCATGCTGCGCGGGTCGACATCGGCAATGACCGGCGTGCCGCCAGCGTGGATGATGGCGTTGACCGTGGCGCAGAACGTGAGCGCGGTGGTGATGACCTCGTCGCCCGGCTGGATTCCCGCCGCGAGCATGCTCAGATGCAGCGCCGCCGTGCACGAGTTGACCGCCACCGCCTGCTGTGCGCGGCGGTACGCTCGGAAGTCTTCCTCGAAGCGCGCGACCTTGGGACCCGTGCCGAGCCATCCGCTGCGCAGGCAGCGGACGACTTCATCTACCTCGGCTTCTTCTATGGCCGGCGAGCCGAATACGAGGAACCTGTCTTTCGGGCGGACTGGCGGGCCTGTAAAGGTCTTTTCTGTTGCCATGGAGGGTCTGCGATTTGACAGTCGGGCGCGGCCATTATACCATGACGTTCCGGGGGACGCGATTGGCGCGCGGTGCTGGCGCCGGGGCGGTCTCCACCCGACTGAACATGCAGCAAACAGAGAAAAGACACTCCTCCCGGCGCAGCCGGATCGGCGAAGTGAGCAGGTGGGCGCTTGTCATCCTCGCTTCGGTTCTGGTCTGCCTGCTGGCGGGGTGGATCATCTCGGCGCGCACCGAAAAGCAGTACCAGGCCCGCGCAAGCATCTTCGTGCGCGGAAACTCCCGCGCAATCGCCCTTCCGTCCGAGCTCAGTTCGCTCGCCTCGATGATGCAGGGGCCGGAGCCGACCAGCTACGCGATGGCGCTGCTGGAGAGCGCCGACTTCGCCCGCGAGATCGTCAAGAAGCTTTCGCTGCTCTCGAACCCGGATTTCACGGACGGGCGGGCGTTCACAATCTCGACAGCGCCGCGCACTCTGCAGAAGATGACCCGCGTCGAGGACAACCGCAAAGGGCTGATCAGTGTTCAGGCCACGAGCAAGTCGCCGGAGCTTGCCGCCGAACTCGCCAACGGCTACGTTGACCACCTGATGAGCAAAGTCGCAAGCGCCAACGCGCGCAAGCGCATCTACATCGGCGGCAAAATCGGCGATCTGGAGGCCGAACTGAACGCCCTCGAAGAGCGCCAGCGCGAGCTGAGCTCCCGCGAGTCCATCGTCAATCTCCCCGAGCAGACCCGGGCCGCCGTGCAGGCTCTGGCCCAGCTCGAGAGCCGCCTGCAGGAGATCGAAACATCGCTGAAGGGCGTCAACAGCGACCTGACGAACACCGGCCAGCTTCCGGAGCTGGCCAAGCTCAAGGCGAAGAAAAGCTCCCTCGAAGCTCAGCAGGCCGAGGTGCGGCGCGCAATCGCGGACAGCAACGCGCGCCTGAAGTCGGTGCCGGCCGCCGCTCTCGAACAGGCGCGCCTGCAGCGCGAGATAGACCTGAAAGCCAAGCTCTTCCAGAGCCTCTCCGAACAGCACCAGCTCGCGCAGATAGACGAGCAATCCGACGCCAGAGTGTACCAGGTCGTTGACCGCGCCCACGTGCCCGTCCGCCCGGCGCGCCCGAATCTCCCCGTCAACCTCGCGCTGTCTCTGATTCTTGGCGCCGCGCTCGGAATCGCCATCAACATCCTGATCTCCGACCTCGCGAGCGAGGCGGCGGGTGACTTCTGAGCCAGCTCTGCGCGTCGAGCGCGTCATCGCGCGCCTCAACATCGGCGGCCCCGCAATCTACACTATCCTGCTGACGAGCCGCCTGCGCGAGCGGGGAATAGACACCGAGCTCATCACCGGCGTCGAAGCCCCCCACGAGGGGAACATGCTCGCGCTCGCAGAGGCAAACGGCGTCAAGCCGCACATCATTCCGGCGCTCGGCCGCGAGCTGTCGCCCGTGCGCGACCCGGCCGTCGTCTTCAAGCTCTACAGGCGCTTCAGGCAGACGCGGCCGCACATCGTTGACACGCACACGGCCAAGGCCGGCGCGGTCGGCAGGACGGCCGCCTGGCTCGCCCGCGTGCCCATCCGCATCCACACGTTCCACGGCCACGTCTTCCACGGATACTTCTCTCCCGCGAAGACACGGCTGTTCGTCCGGCTCGAAACAGATCTCGCGCGCATCTCCACGCGTATTGTCGTGCTGGGGCAGCGCCAGAGAGACGAGATTCTCGGCCTCGGGATCGGCCGCCCGGAGCAGTTCGAGGTCATCCCGCTCGGGCTCGATCTCACGCGCTTCTACTCGGCCGAAGCGCACGCGGGCGAGCTGCGGAGCGAGCTCGGGCTCGGCCCCGGCGCAAGAGTCGTCTCCATTGTGGCGCGCCTCGTGCCGATCAAGGCACACGACGTCTTCCTCGACGCCGCCGCCCGCATCCACGGTCAGATGCCCGAAACCGTGTTCGCCGTCGCGGGCGACGGTCCGGAGCGCGAACGGCTGGAAGCACGCACGAAAGAGATGGGCCTCGACTCGTGCGTCCGCTTCCTCGGCTTCCGCGAAGACCTGCCGCGCTTATACGCCGGCTCGGACGCGACGGTGCTGTGCTCGGACAACGAGGGGATGCCCGTCGCGCTGATCGAATCGCTTGCCTCCGCTACCCCCGCCGTCGCCACAGACGCAGGCGAAACGCGTGAGATCATCCGCGATGGCGTCACAGGGTTCGTGGTTCCCCCGAGAGACCCGGAAGCGCTCGCCCGCGCGGTCGTGCGGCTGCTGGATTCGGGCGAGCGCGAGGCGATGGGCTTGGCCGGACGGGAGCACGTGCGAGAGCGCTTCTCAATCGAACGCCTCTGCGCGGACATCGAAGCGCTGTACAGGCGGCTTGCGGCGGAAAGGTTGCGCCCGGCGGCCTAATCAAGGTTTACTGCGTTGTGCTGCCGCGGACGCCACACAACAACACCGCGGCAAACTGAAGGCTGTTTTATGAAAGTACTGGTAACCGGAGGAGCCGGGTTCATCGGCTCTCACCTCGTCGAAGGTCTTCTTCAGAAGGACTACGAGGTTGTGGTGGCCGACAACCTGGCCACGGGAAAGAAAGAGAACCTTGCGGCGGTCGCGGACAGAATCGAGTTCCGGGAACTTGACCTTGCCGACGTCGAGCAGGCCGTCAGCGCCGTGGAAGGCGTGGAGGCCGTTCTGCACGCGGCCGCAATTCCGTCCGTTCCGCGATCGGTTTCGGATCCGATGCTGTCCAACAACGCCAGCATCAACGCAACCCTGAACACTCTCATCGCCGCCCGCGATGCCGAACTCTCCCGCTTCGTTTACGCCGCTTCTTCGGCGGTATATGGCGACGACCCGGCCCTGCCCAAAACAGAGGACATGCCCGCCCACCCGATGAGCCCTTATGCAATCGGCAAGCTCACGGGCGAGTATTACTGCTCGGTGTTCTATCAACTCTACGGGCTCCCGGCGATGAGCCTGCGCTACTTCAACGTGTACGGGCCGCGGCAGGACCCCAACTCGGAGTACGCCGCAGTCATCCCAAGGTTTATCACCACGCTGCTCAAGGGGGAGCAGCCCACGATCTACGGCGACGGCGAGCAGTCGCGCGACTTTACCTACGTCGAGGATATCGTGCAGGCGAACATCCTCGCTCTTGAGTCCTCGCGCGGCTTCGGCGAAACCATGAATGTCGCGTCCGGGGATCGCGTGTCGCTGAACGAACTCTTCGCGAGGCTCCGCGTTCTGACCGGCTCCGACCAG
>JAGVUD010000336.1 GCA_019136435.1 Armatimonadota bacterium
TGTAGTAAGGATCGAGGCAGTTGATGTCGGCCAGCCTCCCGTACGTGATCCAGTTATCCACTTTGTAGGTGTTGTCAATGTTCAGCAGGCAGAGCGTGCGGCGGTCGGTGTTGCTCCATTTCGCCTGCCGCTCCACCACGCCCTGCGCCAAACTTCCGAGGCGCTTCTCGTTGGGAAGATCGCTTACGCTGTAGTCGTGGGCGTCCGGCTCATCGTACAGGAACCGGCAGTAAACGATGGGGTTCCGGATGTCGTCGGGGTTCGGGTCGGACGACATGACGCGCATGCCGAGTCCGTCGAGCATCTTCATGCCTTCGCCGCTAACGAGGAAGCCGCTCTGCTCGCCGGCCATGCGCATGTGCGTGTTGAACAGGTTCTCGGCGAACACCCGCGAGACGCCCCGCGCGCGCTCTTCGGGGGAGTTGCCGTCGTGACGGTAGCCCCACATTCCGAGCGCATAGAAGTCGTCCCGGGCGCGCACGACGGCGCGGGCGATTGAGCCGTCCTCGGCCGTGGCCGCAACGTAGTGGAAGGAACCGTACTCCCACGCCTTCGGAAGAGGCGCTTCAACAGGCAGAAAGGCCGACTGGCTGTCGAGCCAGGCTCCCGCGGGCAGGCTGACGGGGACGCCATCGAGCTGCAGCGTTTTGAGCCGAAACTCCTTGCCGTCCTCGTGGCGAAGATACAGGTAGATGCGGCCGATCGCTTTGTCGAAGTTCACGGATGCGATTCGCAGGCGCGGCGCGGCGGCCGGGCTGGCGCTGGCCTTCTGCGACGCGCCGCCGGCGGTGGTGACGCCCACGGACAGGCTTTTGGCGGCGGGAACCCGGCGCAGCCGGACCGTGACCTCGGCCACCCCGCCGGGCGGCACCGGGTTCGGTCTCACCTGGTACCAGAGCGGCTCGCCCATCTCGTCCAGCCGCGCGGCGACGTCTTTCGGGGTGCGCTCAGGCTTATTGAGATGGTAGCTCGCGGCCTGAATGCCGCCGCGGTCAATATGGTCGGGCACGATGTGCTTCGCGAGGTCTATCCCGTCGAGCAGAACGGCAGTCACCTGTGCTGGCTGCGAGCCGCTGTTGAGGACGTAGCCCTGCACGTACGCGCCGGGCTTGATCTCCTCGGCATACGGCGGCGCCAGGCCGAACTCGTCGCGCAGCAGCCATCCGCCGATGACAAAGCGCGACAGCGAAGGGAAGGCCCGGTCCGCTTCGACAGACGCCGACAGCAGCTTGATGCTGTCGGCCGCGCCCGCGGGGCCGCGGAGCGCCGCGATAACCAGCACGATGAAAAAAGATACCAGCCGGATGCAAAGCTTGTTCATTTGAACACCTATGGCCATGGGAAGGTGGGCGGGACGGCCCCGGTGACCCCGGCGACCAGCGCCCAGACAACAGCCATCCCGAACTCCCCGAGAACCATCCCGAGGAACCAGGGCCTGGCCTTGATATACAGACGCATGCCCCCGTACCGGATGATAGCTGTCTTCAGCAGCCACGCGATCAGGCACGAGAACCAGAATACGGACATTGTCCAAGACACGCACAACGCATACCCGAGAGGGTGCAGCGGCCACCAGTAGAATGCCGCGCGAAGATACGAAAGCAACAGCGTGAACGCGACACCAACAGCAAACCAGACGCGCCCCGCCACCACAGGCGGGAGATTCTCGATCATCTGGTTCTCGATGTTCTTCATGGACCAGTAGTTGTTTCCGTTATACGCGTAGGAGTAGAGCGACATCCCTCCTTGCGTGTACGGAAGCCAGAGCTGAATTGCCCCGGCAATCAGCAGTGAGGACACCACGGCAATGGCAAACACCCTGCGGAACGACTTGCGGGGCGCATCGGCGCCATCCGAGATCTTCAGGCCGTCCAGGAAGCCGGTCAGCAGAAGCCCGCGCTGGTCGCGCAGGAACGCGGCGTCCATGAAGCCGAGCATTGTGAGGTTCGCCGGGCCCAGCCCCGCCGACGTCCCGAACATCCGGTAGAGGTCCATCGGGCGGAACGAGGTCTCGGTCATCAGCATGCCCGCTTCGGCTGTGCTTCGGGCCATGACGATGGCGATGATGAAGATGAACACGAAGAACTGGAGCATCGCCACCCAAACGGACATTCCCGCCAGCACACACCAGCCGATGATCAGCGCCAGCCCTCCGAACAGCCCCCAGACAGCAAACCGGTAGGACAGAAGCTCCTGAGCGTCATCGGCCGGACCCCGGCTGAAAGCACCCGCGAAAACCCGCTTGAGGTGCGGCCGCGCCACCCACAGGAGATATCCGGCCAGCACGAAGTAGGCCCCGGCGGTCTGGTAGGCGACGAACAGATGCGTGCCGTACACCGGCATCAGCTCGATCTCATAGCCCAGACTGGCGGCGACAACGTCCTGCGCGCGCGCAAACAGCGCGAAGAACCACAGCGAGAACAGAAGTTCGGACGGCAGCAGAAAGAAGAAGCCGACGGCCGCGAACGACAGATAGATCGAGAACCAGTAGATCGAGTTCCAGGGCGGGTTCGGCATATACGTGTTCAGGAACACGCTGAGCGTGAGCTGCGGAACGCTCGGGAACATGTTGTGCAGCCCGTTGATGGTGAACACCGCCGCGGGAAGCAGAGCGCCCCCCCACATGAGCGGGTTCTTGAGGAGAGGCTGGCCCGATGACCCGCGCGCCAGTTCCATCGGAAGCTGCACCAGCGGAAACGGCAGCTTCTCGTTGTCCACCCACTGCCTGCGCAGAATGCTCGCGAGGCAAAGGAGCACGAAGATGACGAGCAGCACCAGCAGCCCCCACGCCGCGAGAGGAACGATCCAAAGCTCCCACGGAATCGTCTCTCCCGACCAGAGCCGCTCGAAGAAGCGCACCGCAACCTTCTGCTGAGGCGCACCCGACGGGTCGTACGCGACCATCCACTTCTTGATGTGCGCGTCGAAAAGCTCGTGCCAGCGGTTGGCCTGGTTGTGGTAGTAGTTGGGCGTGACCAGCAGCGGCAGCACCTTCTCCATAACGCCGCGCGACGAGATCATGGCCGCGACGACCATCATGCAGTAGATCATCAGCAGCTCGGTCGGCGTCAGCCCCAGGCGGCTGCCCAGCGCTCTGAGAGCGTTGTTGAACAGCACCATAAAGAAGAAGATGCCGATGACGGCGGGCGGCATCTGAAGGAAGCCGATCTGGATGCTCATCAGCACGAGCTCGGCGTACGAGACGATGACGCAGACCGCCGCCACCAGCAGCAGTCCGAGCACGAGCGCGCGCGACGAGATGCCGCGCTTGTCTTCTGCGAGCCGCGGCCCGCCGGTTTTCTGACCTTCTGTCATCTACTCCGCAAATCTCTCGAGGCACCCGGCAACGGCTTCCCGCACTTCGTAGAGGCGGCCGGGGTCAGTCTCGTAGTCAACCAGGGTGCGCACCAGTGAGCGCGCTGAATCGAGCGCTGCCCGCCCCTGCTTGAGCCGCTCGCTCTTCTCGCCCGCCTTCTCCGCCGCGCGCACCTTCTCCGAGAGCATCATCAAGTAGTCGTAGTCTTCGATGCCCTCCCGGATCATCTCCCAGCGGACGGAGTCCATGGGGCCGGTGATGACCGGAGTCTCGGCGGGCTTGCGCACTCCGGGATACAGCAGGCGGCCGTCGCCATTTCCGAAGGGCTTTCCGTCGTCGGCGTAGCTCATCGGCGTCTCCCAGGGATCGCCCTTCCAGTAGGTCGTCTGCCAGTAGAGCACCCCCGTCACGCCGTACTTCCAGTTCATCCAGTGCAGAATTCTGTGGTCAATGGCCGGGTAGTCTATGAAGTTGTTGGGGAAGGGGTGCTTGGGCCCCATGCAGACATACCACCAGACTTCGTCGCCCTTCTTCTGGGCGGCCTTGCAGGTGAACTCGTTGTAGGCGTCCAGCACGGGCGTCCAGATGTCCACCCACCCTTCCAGCGCGGGCTCCGGCTGCTCGGTGAGGAGGATGCGCAGGCCGGGCGCGGCCTCTCTCCAGATGCGGGATTCCGCGATGACATCCGCGTACTTGTCCTCGTCCGGCTCGTCGAAGATATAGTTGTAGCCCTTCTCGAACCAGCCCTTAGCCTTCAGGTGATCGGCGACCTGCCGCAAGAACTGCTTTTTCAGTTCCGGGTAGCCCTCTTCGCCGAAGCCGCTCCGGGCCACCCCGCGCATCCAGCAGCCCGGCACGTTGAAGGCACTGACGAGCGGCAGCCAGGTGTCGTGCCCGGCATCGTAGTCGGTGAAGTCCAGCTTGAGGACTCCGTCCTTGACCTCCTCCCCGATGTCCCAGTACCGCCGCCACGAAAACGGCGAAACCCGGTGCCGCAGAAAGTTCTGCCAGGCGAGATCGGCGACCTTCTTCTTGTCTTCGTCTTCGGTGACGCCCTGCCAGCGGCAGAGGGTATCCACATCGCAGCCGTACGCGGTCTGGAGATGCGGTATCACAGGCAGCGAGAAGCCCCATACCCGCAGTTTCAAGGGAATCTGGAGCGGCTTTTCGCCGGAGGGCGCAATCGTCAGGCTGCCGGCGTACTCGCCCGGCGCGGCTCCGTCCGCAACGTACACGGTGAACCAGAGCGCCGTATTCCTGTCCGCCGGGATGCTCGCCGCATCGAGCGGCATCAGCGGGTCGGGGTAATCGCCCGGGAGGCACTCCGGGCCCGTCGGCTCGGTGACGGGCACTGTGCCGACGAGGCGCACGCTGACGGAGTCTTTGCTGATAACGGCCGGGCCCTTCAGATCGCTGAGGCTCACCTGCAAGTCCTTCAGCGCGCGCGAAGGTCTCAGGACAATCTGGAAAGGCTCATACTCATTGCCCGCGCAGGAAACACGGACGGCGCTCTCACGGGCTCGCGGCGGCTCCTGCCGCGGCAGCACTTTGGTTGTCGCGTTCGCCTCCCAGACCGCGCCCCACTGCGTCCGGGCCAGAACAGCGCCGCTGGCCGGAGGCGCAAGCGGAGGCATTTCGATGCGGAAGCTCGCGAGGAGCACGGGGACGCCGCCTTCACGCGGGGCGGCCCAGACATCAGCAAACGATTGGTGCGCCCGGGGTATCTCAACGCGCGCGGCAAGCCGAGCGGATGACCAGCCCTCGAGCGACGCGCTGCCGCCCGTGAAGCGGGACACGCGGCCGGATGCGGGGACTCCCACGTCCACCCGGGCGGACGCCTGCAGGGTGCTGGCGCCAGCGTTGCGCACCCGCGCCGTCAGGGCTGCGCGCCCCGGCCCGGATATGAGCAACGCCTCAGTGCCATCGTCGCGCAAAGCGCTTGCGTCCGCGCAGAGCACGTTGCCCATGGAGTGCGCGTTCAGCACGGCCCCCACCCTGGGCATCCACGCCTGCCGCTCTTTCAGTTCCTGCTCGTTGCGCGCGAAGTTGGCGCGTATCGCCAGGCCCTTCGACGGCGAGACACCGAGCGACTTGAACGGGATGCGAATCTCCGCCGCCCAGCCAGAGTCCGTGCGCGCCGCTTTCGCGTCCCAATCGCCGCTCCATTCGCGGTCGGGCGTCGCGCCCGCAACCCCCTCGAGCCAGACGAGCTTCTCGCCGGAAGCGGTCACGAAGAAATGGAGATAGTCCCTGCGGTCGCGATCGGCATCAATGAGCACCTCGACCGAATCGTTCCGCCAGATGTACTTCTCGTCCGTAACCAGATCGCCCGTCCGCCTGTCCGCGCACTGGAAGCCCACGTAGAGGGCGCTGGCATCGTGGCAGATGTACACGCTCGTCGCCTTGCGCGGGCGCGCGCCCGCGGCAAGTGTGAGGCCCTGTATGGCGGGCCGTCCCTGCCAGCAGGCGTCCGTGAGCCTTCCGTCCAGCACGGGGGCCGACGCCGGAGTTGTCCGGGCAACAGGGTCCGCCGTCACAACCGGCGCGGCCGCGGACGCGGAGCCGGAGATCAGCGTGAGCGCAAGCAGGACGAAGGCCGCTCCAGCGAGCCGGAGCCGCCGCAGTTCGGTTTGTTCTGATGTCAGGTGCTGCATCGGGACCTCCACGGGGTCAAATGTAGAATAATACTACCACACGGCGCCCCGCCTTTCAGCCACACCCCTGCCCGAAAGGCGCCGGCAATCCTGTGAAAAGGCCCCGGCCGCCGCCGGGGCCTCGTTAATAGCGACCTGATCGGACGTTGCGCGCGGGGGCTATCCAGCCCCGCCGACGACTCTGTCGCGGGCGGCCTTTGCCGCGGCCACGCAGTCGTCGCAATACGTGCTGAGCCCCAG
>JAGVUD010000443.1 GCA_019136435.1 Armatimonadota bacterium
GGCTGAGGGTAAGCACAACAGCTACGGCGCCAAACACTGCGCGCAAGGTGGCATTACCCATTTCTCACTCCGCGCCACGCGCCGGACGAACGTGTTCCGGTGCTGGCAACCTCATCATACCACGCGGACGGCCGGAAGTCAAGCCATGCAGCAGAGACGCGCGCGGACCGGGCAGGCGCGTCGGCGACATCGGTCGGGGGACGGACGTCCCCGAACATCAACCGGCAGAGCATCTGCCGGTCGATCGGCAGTCGATCGGGTGAACTTCTTTGTCAAAACTGCAATGAAGGAGCGCATAGGGTGCGGGGTCTAACCTGCCAGCAGACCGCAGAAGGGACCAGAACAAATGCGCAGAATCGTGTTGCTTGCCTGCCTGACTCTCATCGCACCCGCCGCTTCAAACGCGGCGCCTGCAAAGCAGTTGCCGCTCCTCAAGAGCAAAGTCCGCACAGTTGCGGCGTTCAAGAACGGGCTCGGCTTCGTCTTCCGCTCCGGAACAACCCCGCTGCAGGATGGCTGGGCCGCGCTCGATCCCATTCCGTCCGCCGTCCTCGGAACGCTCTGGATCGGGACTTCGAGCAAGGGCGGCTCCGTGACGGAGGTCATCTCGTACAAGGACAAGGTGCGCACGGAGTTTCCGGCGCTGGATATCAGCGAGGTGCTGGCCGCCAACACCGGCAAAGTGGTGACGCTCACGTACAGCCCTGGAGCCGGACAGCCGGCGCAGACCGTCACCGGCCAGATCGTCTCTGTCCCGGATGTCCCGAAGTCGGACGATCTCGGGCCGGTACCGCTTCGCGACGAGGGACCCGCGCGGTACAACACTCCGAGAGCCGCCGGGCACATCGTCCTCGTCCGTCCGGAGCAGGGAGGCGTGCTCGCTCTCAACAAGAGCGCCGTCCTCACGGTTCAGAGCCCCGGACCGGATTTCAACACGAGCGTGGAGCGCGAGGTGAACCGGGCCAAGGTGAGGATCGGCGGGTCGCCGAAAGAAGCCGAGATCACGGTTGCCTATCTCGAGAAGGGCATCAATTGGAGCCCCGGGTATCTGCTGAACATCAAGGACGACTCCAAAGCGGCCATCACCCTGGAGGCCGTGCTGGCAAATGACGCGGAGGATCTGGAGGATACCGAGATCTCCTTCGTCGTCGGATATCCCAACTTCCGGTTCGCCGACCTTATCACCCCTCTTTCGCTTCAGCAGAACGTCGCCCAGATTGTCGAGCGTCTCGCGGCAGCCGGGCGTCCGGCCAGCGCCGGCTACGGTGGATTCGCGAACGTGATGGCGCAATCCGTGAACTATGCTTTCGACAGCGTGAGATGGTCGCCAGAGACTTCCTATGCCGCGGCGACACCCATGGCCGGCGAGTCCAACGAAGACCTGTATTTCTATACCCAGCGGGGCGTTACTCTCAAGAAGGGCGACCGGGCACGCTATACGGTTTTCACGGGCAGTGTTCCGTACGAGCATGTGTACGAGTGGGCGGTTCCGGACACGATGAGCATCAACGAGGAGGGATATCGCAGAGACGCCCCGGGCAACCAGGATCTCGGCACTCAGGTGTGGCACTCTCTGCGGCTCACGAACTCCACCGACCATCCATGGACCACCGCTCCGGCGTTCGTGGTCAACGGGCCGATGCCGGTCGCCCAGGACGTGCTGCAGTACACCCCCACCGGCGGCAAGAGCACGCTCAAGTTGACCGTGGCGACCGACGTGCGCGCCGAACAGTCTCAGACGGAGGTGTCCCGCACGCCTGTCGAGATTACCCGCCGCAGCTTCGAGGAAGTGGTGGTGGACGGCAAGTTGAGCGTCAAGAACTGGAAGAAGAAAGACGTCAAGCTGATTGTGACGAAGAGCCTGGTCGGCGAGGTCAGGACGGCCGGTCAGGACGGGAAGGTGCGCAAGACCGTTCGCAGCCTGACCGCGAACAACCCTTCGTCCGAGATCCGCTGGGAGTTCGACCTGCCCTCCAACGCCGAGAAGGAGCTGACCTACACCTACAAAGCGCTGGTGGCGCGGTAGCCGGTCAGCCGCACAAAGCGGAATTTCTGCTTCCGCACTCCATAGCAGCCGGTCAGCCGCACAAAGCGGAAGCTGCGCTTCCGCACTCCATAGCAGCCGGTCACCCGGACAAAGCGGAAGCTGCGCTTCCGCACTCCATAGGAGCCGGTCGGCCGGACAAAGCGGAAGCTCTGCTTCCGCACTCCATAGGGGCAGATGTGGGTGCTTCGGATTCGGAGTTCTCTGGAACGAACGGACCAAAGCATGACCGCGCCGGTCAAGGGACGGATGTCCACGGACATCGACCGGCAGGGCATCTGCCGTTCGATCGGCTCGCGCTCGGAAAGTAGTATAGGGCCTTGTGCCCGTCAATGGGCGTTCGGTGTTGATGGACGCCCGCAAGGGGCCATGCTATGGGAAGGCGAGTCGCTGCACGCGTTTTCTATGACTCCGGGTGTCCCCACCTGGAGTGCGCTACCGCACTGAGACCTCCAGCCCCTCGGGGTCGAACATCACGTTCACGCTGGCGCGCATGTTCGACGGGTCGCGCACGAAGCGCAGGTAGGGCTCCAGCCGCTCGGCGCAGTTGATGCTGTTGTGCGCGAGCACGACGCTGCCCGGCGGCATCCTGTCGTAACACGCCTTCAGAATGTCCAGATAGATGCTCTTGCCGCGTTCGGCGTCGCCGTCGGCGTCCAGATACAGAAGCTCAAGCGGCCTGCCGTAATCCCGCAGATACTCCACCGCGTCCGCGGCCACGACCCTTGCCACCCCGGTCGGGTCAATGGCGCGCACGTTGCGCTCGGCGCGCTCGGCTTCCTCCGGCTTGATCTCGATGCCGACCAGATCCTCGGCCACGTACACGGCCCCTGGCCCCACCGCCGCGCCGGCGTTCGAGATGAACGTGTTGCCGCAGAACACTCCGGCGGCCGCCATCACCTTCGGCTGCCGGATGGCGTTGATCGCCCAGATCAGGCGCTGCATGCGCGGCGTGATGGCCGTCCAGGGGATATCGAACAGGTCCACGACCGCCTGCCGGAAGCGCAGGAAGGGCTCGTTCTGGTATTTGGCGTGCGGCAGGATGCCCACTTCGACAAGCGCCTGCAGAGCGCCCCGCACAACGCGCACCTCGTCCTCCTCCGGCTCCAGCGGAGCATGCCAGCGCCCGTAGTCCATCCGGTAGCTGTCGTAGTCGTCTGTTCTGTACTCAGTCAAGAAATCGCGCTTCTCCCTGCCCGGTTCAAGCACCGGACGCGTCGGCTGTCACGTAGTTGATGCTCACCGTCCCACCTCCGGCGAAACACGCATCCGGAATCACCGCCCGGACGCGGCCCAGAACCGGGTCCGGAAGCCAGACGGCCGCCTCCTGTCCGTTCACCAGCACTGTAGCTGGGCCTTCGGAGGTCTGCTCGAATGTGACCTCCACCTCCGCCCCCAGATATCGGAACCGCACCTTCGCGGACGGCCATTCGGGCGGCAGCGCCGGGTCAATCGCCAGCCCCTCCGGGCAGCCCGTGATGCCGAAAAGCCCGCCGTACGCCCCGCGCAGGGCGGTCGAGATGCTCCCCGACAGGAACACCGCGCCTCCGCGTCCCTCCTCGCCGGGAGCGGTCTTCCAGTGGTTGACCACGCCGTACGGCGCCGTCTTCGCGCGCTCCACCGGATGGCAGCGCTGGTCGTACGGAAGCATGTATCTCAGAATCTCGCAGGCCAGGCCGCCGTCACCGGCCGCCGCCGCTGCGCGGGCGAAGAAGCCGTGGCAGCCGTGGTTGTACATCGCGCCGTTCTCGCCCAGCCCCGGCGAAAGGTCGCCCTGTCCGATCCGCCCGAGTTTCCGGATGGGCGGGTCCCCGATGGGCGGGAAGAACAGCGGCCAGCCGTCCTGCTGTTTCAGCGCCTTCAGCCGTCCGAGCGCGGTCTGAAGATGCTCGCCCTGAAGCGCCCCGCTGATGATCCCGAACGCGTTTACCGGCACGTTCACGCGCGCCGCGCCGTCCGGGTCCTCCGGCGAAAACACCCACTCGGCGTCGTCCGTATAGACTCCGTTCAGATACCCCTCGCCGTTGAGCGCGAACCTGAGGATGGCGGCCTTCAACTCTTCGCCCAGGCGCGAGAGCTCTTCCGGCAGGTCATCCGGCACATCCAGACCGGGCCGCTCGCGCTGCAGAAAGCCGAACAGGTGCGACGCCTGCCGCAGCATCAGCAGCGCCTGGCAGCTCACCATCACGCTCTCGCCGCGCCCTTCCAGCCCCGCGCGGTTGATCGAGTCGTTCCAGTCTCCTCCGCGAATCAGGCACAGGCCGTGCTCGCCCAGATTCTCCGGGTTCAGGTAGTAATCGCAGATCGCGAGCGCGTGTTCGATGACCAGGTCTTCCTCGTCGCTGTCGAGCCACGGCGCGCACTCCGAAAGGAGATCGTAGTCCTTCGTCCAGCACAGATAGTCGTGCAGGAGTTCCCACACCCACACCCCGCCGTCCACGTACTCGCGCAGGTCGTGCTTTCCCGCGCGCCCCGTCGTCGAATACTGCCGCGGAAACCAGCCGTCCGAGCGCTGGATGCCGAGTATCTCGAGAAGCGTCTTCCTGACGGCCGCGGCCTCGAGAGGAATCAGGGCTGTCGTGTCCTGCGCGCAGTCGCGCGTGCCGCGCATGCCCGTCGGCCAGCCTCTGTCCAGAAGCCGCACCCACCCGAGCTGCAGCGGCAGATACTCGTTCACGTACCGGTCGAACGCCGGATCGCGGGTCGAGATCGCGCGCATGTTCAGGAAGCCTGCCCACTTCTCGCGGGTCAGCCGCTGCTTCTGCTGCCTCTCTTCCGGGTTCAGATACCGCGCGAGTTCCTCCGCTGGCGCCTGTCCCACCGCGAACGTGAACCGTAGCGGCGCCCCGGCTTGCAGCGTCAGCCGTTTCGACAGCGCGATGACGCCCTGGCGTCCGTTGACGCTGTCTCGATGACCGCCCGCGCCCCCCAGTACGAAGTCCGCCCGCTCGAAGCTGCCGCGTCCGATGAACGCCGCGTAGTCGAGTTCAACGGCGTCCGGCGAAGCAAGGTCACACAGCGCCCACGCCTTCTGCCGCTCTTCGGGGATGCCGGCCGGGCTCCTGAGTTCCATTTCGAACGTCAGGGGTTCACGGGATACCTGCCGGATGCTCTGGTAAAGCGACGGCACGTCCCACGGGTCGAGCGCCGCCGCCGCGAAATGCGGGCGCATCACGGGCACGATCCGCACCTGCCGGGGACGATCTCCGGCGACGGCGAGCCGGACCGTCATCACAATGGCGGACTCGCCTTCCGGCACGAACAGCCCGGTCTCAACCCGAACCCCGTCCCGCACGACCGTGTAAAGCGCTTCTTCTGGCGAATACTCGCAGCAGAACTGCTCCGGCTCCGGTCCCGGACGCCCGAAGCAGCAAAACGGCTCGCCGCCGTCCACAGAAATCCAGACGAGAAGCGACGGATAGTCCTGAAACCGCTCGCGCCGGAACAGCACCGCTCCGGATGGCGGGTCAATCTGAGCGTAGTCCGGCCCGCGCTCGTCCACGCGCAGGAGCATCCGCGGGTTGGCGAAGATATAGGGCCAGCGTTCGTCCAGATGGAAGGCGTCCACGCGGAAGCCTCCCGGAGTGTCCGTGAACGAGCCGAGCCCGGCGAGAGGTGTGTCTTCAAGTCTCATGGCGATTATGGGGTGAGTTCCGCATGCGCCGGGCCTCATCCTGCGGATGAGCACCTGTCATTCCGACGACTCCGGGAGGAGGAATCTCAGCCCTCGCAGCCCACCCGGTCTTGCGCTTGCCGGGGCAGTGGGCGAACGAAGAGATTCCTCGTCGCAGACTCCTCGGAATGACGGTGTGGGCGGGAGAGTTCGTGGGGAAGGAAAAGGCGGCGATCGGAATTGAACCGATGATGGAGGTTTTGCAGACCTCTGCCTTAGCCACTTGGCTACGCCGCCTCGCGCTTTGCCCGAAAAAGACAAGGAGCGCGGCCGGGCAAGCTGCACTCCCCTTTCGAAATGGAGCGGGCGACGAGATTCGAACTCGCGACTTTCTGCTTGGGAAGCAGATGCTCTACCACTGAACTACGCCCGCTCAAAAGAAGACAAATGGGCGATACTGGATTTGAACCAGTGACCTCCTCGGTGTGAACGAGGCGCGCTCCCACTGCGCCAATCGCCCTCAACAGCGGTATGGTGGG
>JAGVUD010000126.1 GCA_019136435.1 Armatimonadota bacterium
GGATGTAGTCGTCAAACGAGACACCCAGGGCCGCCCACTGCTCTTTGAACTTCGGCTCCATGCTGTCCACGTAGGCCAGGGTGTCAACGCCCTGTTCCTTCGCGACCTCGAGCACCTTAAGGGCGTGCTCGTCGGTTCCCGTGGCAAACAGCACTTTCTGCCCGAGCTGACGATGATAGCGGGCCAGCACGTCGCAGCAGACTGTCGTGTAAGCGTTCCCGATGTGGGGAACGGCATTCACATAATAGATGGGTGTGGTAACAAAAAAAGTGTCGCGCAAAACGCTCCTCCGGGCGTCAGTATAGCCGCTCCTTCATCGGTTTGGTAATGGCGGCGCCCGCTTACCGGGCTTCCATGCGCAGTATCCGCACGCTCAGTTCTCGCCGGTCCGGTATTCGCAGGCCAATGCGGTCGCGCAGAAGCGAGCGCAGCCAGCCCTTCAACCCGCTCCTCGCCGCCGGTTTCTTCTCCAGATCGCGCGGAACGTACCAGCGGTCGCTGAACACCGTCACCTTCACCGCTTCGTAGACCCGCATGCCCGGTTCGAGCTTCATATCGAAGACGAAAGGTCCGCTCGAACTGATGACACGCGGCGTCCTCGGGCCTCCCATCACGCTGACGGACAGCTTCACCGGCGCGTCGTCGAACGGCTCCAGATCGGCCACCCCGGCAATCTTGATTGAACGCGCTCCGGCGGGAAGCCTCAGCCACGCGCCAGCCCTGCGCTCCATCCATCCGTCGTCGTAGAACCCGCTCTGAATCTGCCCGGCGGCGGCCTTGCCCGAGGGCGGCTCCACCCACGCCTTCATCCGCGCAAAATCTCCACGGTTTCTCGCCGCCCGATACTGCTCTAGCGTATCGCTGTCGGGAATATACTGCCGGATGGTCCATCCATCGTCGCCGCCGATTCTGCGCTTCAGATCGCCGCAGTACTTGCGAATGTAAACCCAGTTTCCGGGCGGCGGAGTGAAGCTGTCCTGGTAGGGCGATACGATCACCATCGTCCGGCGCCCGGCGGCCGCCTCGCGATTCAGGAATCGGCGGCTCTGGCCGCGCGTGATGTCGTAGAACCTCTCGCGCGCGAGAAACTGGATCTCCGGAGCCTGCCACCAGCCCCAGTAGGCGAACAGGGCTCCCAGCCTGCAGTGCGCCCTCACATATGCCGCCGTGGCGCGCTGGACGGCCAACTGGCTCCCAGAAGAAGCGCTGGCCACATACCTGCACTCCCGGATTCCCGGCCGGGCGATGAGACATGCCGCCAGCAGAGCCGCACCGACGCTGGCTGCGAGGACCGCCGCGGGCCGCCTGCTGCGCGCGAACCATGCGAAGGCGCCTGCCACGAATGGCGCCGCAGCCGCATACCCCGGAAACGCATAGCGCCAGAAGCCCATGTTCGGCGACAGAAGCCACCAAGCCAGATGGGTGATGATGTAGACCAACAGGAATCTCGCGGCCGCTTCTGCCACGCGGTCGTTGTCCCGCTCGCGGCGCGCCCGCTGTTCAGCCATGCCGAGCCCCACCGCCGCCGCCATCGCTGCCAGCACGATCAGACCCTCCCTGCAGAAGCTCTCGGCCAGAGTCCCCATCCGGGCCGCCAGATGCGATGCTCCCGGCGCAAGCTGGCCCGCGCCCGAATTCCCCCTCAGGAACGAGACAAACAGGTACCTGTTCTCGAAGTACGCCGGGAACCCGAGGACGCCGAGTTGCACCGCCTCCCACAGAACTGCCGGCACAAAGGCCAGCGCGCCCATCATAATGTACGGTTTGCCTGCGCGAAGACGCTGCCCGCGCGGGGCGGAGGCCATCTCGATGGCCGCAAGGAGCGCGACAGGCACGAGAGTCAGAAAGAACACGAACTTCGTCAGCGCCGCCAGTCCCAGCAGCATTCCCGCCATGCGAAATCTACGGTGAGACAGCGCAAGCACCGCGCCCATCAGAAACGCCAGGGCGGGAATCTCGCCCAGCACTGTCGCCCCGTGCGTGAACGCCGACGGGGCGCACGCCGCCACGACGATCGCCAGCGGCGCCGCAAGTCCTCCATACAGCCGCCTGCTCACAAGCCACACGAGCGCCAGGAACGCCGCGAAGTAGATCAGCACCACCACCCGCGCCTGAACAAGCCCCGTGCCGAAAAGGCTGAACGAGGCGGCGACCGGCAGCATCACGGTGGGGCCGGGGCTGACGTAGGGGTCGAATACCCCTCCGCCATCCCTGGTGCTCGCGTACTGCCCGTGTGTCACAAGGCTCAGGGGAATCTGAAGATGATAGCCCTCGTCGTAGCTGATCTCCGTGCGTACGGCCACCACGGTGGCTGACGCGAGGATCAGCGCCACCGCAAGCGCGGAGGCAATGTGGGAGAAGATTTGCCCGGAGCGGTTGTTCATGGTCATGGGTCGGCTGCGCTGCCGCTGTCAGATGCCGTGTGCGCAGCCGGCGTGCTGCCGCCAGTGGCGCAAGAGCGCTGTCATCCTGGTGTCCTTTTCGCGCCCCGGGGCAAGAGAACCTTCCTCTAAGTGACACCTTCCGCCGCTTGCCCAAGCGAGTTCGTGATGACACAATCTTCGTCCAACTGCCATGCAGACCGGTAGCAATTGCGGCCTTCGCAGTTTCTGTGCTAGTCTATATAGCTGTCACGAATCGGGCGTCTGCTGCCCGATTTGCGCTTGTTTGGGCCGCGCAGAAGAGCCCGGGCCACGGGAGACCAGAGAATTGAAAGCCGGAATTCACCCAGAATACGTTAACGCGAAGATCGTCTGCGCCTGCGGCGCCGAGTATCCCACGCGCTCCATCAAAGAAGAGCTGCGCGTCGAAATCTGCGCCGCCTGCCACCCCTTCTTCACGGGCAAGCAGAAGATCGTTGACACCGAAGGGCGCGTCGAGAAGTTCATGCAGCGCTATGGCGACAAACTCAAGGCGCAGCAGGAGGCTAAAGCCTGACGCAGTCCGTCTGAATCTTCGGCGGCAAGCCGCCTCAAGTAGCCGCGTTTGGGGGGAACAGCCACGTGCCACATGAACCGATGATGTACGGCGGCCAGGCGATTATCAAGGGCGTGATGATGCGCAGCCCGAGATACTTCGCCGTCTCCTGCCGCCGCGCCAACACCGAAATCCAGACGCGCGTCGAGCCCATCGTCTTCGCCAACCGCCCCAAGATACTGAGATGGCCGATGGTGCGCGGCACGGTCGCTCTGCTGGACGCGATGCTCCTGGGCGTCAAGGCGCTGTTCTGGTCGGCCAGCCTGGCGATGGAAGACGCCGAAGAACTCGATGGCGCCGCCTCCCGCAAGCAGAAGAAAGAGCGCGAGCGCGCTGAAGCCACCGCGAAAGGCAAGATCAGCGACGTGGCGATCGGCGGTGCGCTCGTGGTGGGGCTGGGGCTGGGCGTGTTTCTGTTCATCGTCCTCCCGAACATCGTCGCCGGATGGCTGCACCCCTGGGTTCACGGCAAGGCGGCGCTCAACATCGTCGAGGGCATCCTGAAGGTCGTCTTCTTTCTGGCTTACGTCGCGGCGGTGGGCCGAATGCGCGACATTCGCGAGGTTTTTCAGTATCACGGGGCTGAACACCGCGCCATCAACACGTTCGAAGCTGGCCGCCCTCTCGATTTCGACTCCACGCGCGACTTCGGCACCGTCCACGTGCGCTGCGGCACCAATTTCATCCTCATCGTGCTCGTCGTCAGCATCTTCGTCTTTGCGGTTCTGCCGTGGAACAGCGTGCTCGAGCGCGTGATTCTGCGCCTCCTGCTTCTGCCGGTGGTCGCCGGGATCGCCTACGAGATCATCCGCTTTGCCGGACGGCACGCCGAAAGCCGCACGATGCGCACGCTGCTCGCCCCCGGGCTGGCGCTGCAGCACCTCACAACGCGCCCGCCTCAGGACGATCAGGTGGAAGTCGCGCTGGCAGCGCTCAACGCGGTCATCGAAGCGGAAGCCGAAGGCGTTGCCGATCCGCAATCCGAACCCGCTATAGCCTGACCCCGCGACCCCATCTTGCGGGTTCGTGCGCGATTGCGTACTAAGTGAAGCAGCCGCGGGCGTACGGGTCTTTCGTAACCAGACCTCTGCGGGCCTGTCGCGGCGCGATATCTGAACAATGAATGACACCCTCGAAGCAATAGAGCGCCGGTTTCAGGAACTGACCGCGCAGATGAGCGACCCGCAGGTCGCCTCCGACCACACCCGCCTGCAGACGCTCGCTCGCGAGCACTCGGAGTTGCAGCCGATTGTTCACGGTTCCGAAGCGCTCCGCGCTGTGCGCCGGGAGATCGGCGAGGCCGAAGAGATTCACCGCGAGAGCCCCGACGCCGAGATGCGCGAGATGGCGGCAATGGAACTTGCGAGCCTGCGCGAACGCGAGGAAGCGCTGGTTCAGGAGCTTCGGAGCATGCTGCTGCCCAAAGACCCCCACGATGATCGAGACGTGATCATCGAGGTCCGGAGCGGCACGGGCGGCGAAGAGGCGGCGCTTTTCGCGGCCGACCTGCTTCGGATGTATATACGCTTCGCCGAGCGCCGCCGCTGGAAGGCCGAGGTCCTCTCGTCCACCGAGGCCAGCGCGGGCGGATACAAAGAAGCCGTGCTCTCCATCCGGGGGAAAGGCGCATTCAGCCTGCTCAAGTACGAGGGCGGCGTGCACCGTGTCCAGCGCGTGCCCGTAACCGAAGCGAGCGGGCGCATTCATACCTCCGCCGCAACCGTCGCTGTGCTGCCCGAGGCGGAGGATGTGGACATCGAGGTGGACCAGAAGGACCTGGAGATAGACACCTACCGTGCGTCCAGCGCGGGAGGGCAGCACGTCAACAAGACCGATTCCGCCATTCGCATACGGCATGTTCCCACCGGGCTCGTCGTCACCTGTCAGGACGAGCGCTCGCAGCTACAGAACAAGGAGAAAGCCATGCGCATGCTGCGCGCGCACCTTCTTGAGGCGAAACAGCGCGAACAGGACGAGTCCATGGCCAGCACGCGCAAGCAGATGGTCGGCTCCGGAGACCGCAGCGAGAAGATCCGGACCTACAACTTCCCGCAGGGGCGCATTACCGACCACCGGATCGCTTTCACAATACACGCCCTCGACTCTTTTCTCGACGGAGATATCGAATCCATGCTCGATGCCCTCGTCCGCCACGATCAGACCGAGCGCCTCAGCGCTGCCGCGGGAGCCCCATGACAGGATCTGGCTCAGGGAACACCACCGTGGGATATCTGCTGGCCGCGGCGAGGGCAGCCCTGAGCCAGGCCAACGTCGAGTCCCCGCAGCTCGACTCGGAGCTTCTGCTGGCCAGCGTCCTGTCAACCGACCGGGCGTGGATTATTGCGCACGGCGAAAGGCGTGTTTCGTCTGTCAATGCCGCTACCTTTCACGAACTCGTGGGGAGGCGGATCGAGCGTGAGCCTGTTGCGTACATCGTGGGCACGGCGGAGTTCTACGGGATGTCTTTCCTTGTGGATGATTCGGTGCTGATCCCGCGTCCCGAGACGGAGATTCTGGTGTCTCATGCCCTGCGGATTCTGGATGAGAATGACCTTGAAGGTCTCGCCCTCGACATAGGCACGGGCTCCGGGTGCGTTGCCATCTCTGTGCTTGCGAGCCTGCCGGAAGGTATTGCGGACGTTCAGTTCCACGCCACCGATTCGTCGGCGGAGGCTCTGGCGCTTGCGGAAATGAACGCGATGCAACTGGCCGTTGATCTCGAAGTCGAGTTCCATGAGTGCGACCTCTTTCCCGAGGACGAGGACTCTGAGTACGACCTGATTCTGAGCAACCCCCCCTACATCCCGGCGGGCGCGATTGATGCGCTGGAGCCGGAGATCAGCATCTACGAGCCGCGCGCGGCCCTGACCGGCGGCCCGGACGGGCTGCGGATCATCCAGAGGATCATCGAAGGAGCCCCCGCGCGCCTTCGCTCCGGCGGAAGCCTTCTTCTGGAGATCGGCGCGGGGCAGTCGGCGAAGGTCGCTGCCATGGGCCGCAATGCCGGTTTCCGGGTGAATGGCATTCACGCCGATCTCGCCGGCCTCCCTCGAGTCGTGGAGTTCCGGCGGAAGTGATGCGCATCCAGTGGCCCCCGCGCGCTCGCGTCGCCGTGAGGCAGATCGGGAATGCTGCCGCCGCGCTTCAAGCGGGGTGCTTCGTCATTGCGCCCACAGACACGGTTTACGGAATCTT
>JAGVUD010000546.1 GCA_019136435.1 Armatimonadota bacterium
CAAGCTATGGCGAGTCTCGGACGGGGCGCTAATCCGGACGCTCATCGGGCACACAAGTGGTGTGCTTTCCGTCGCCTTCTCCCCGGACGGACAGACGCTTGCGTCGGGGAGTAGGGACGACACCATCAAGCTGTGGCGGGTCTCGGATGGCGAACCGCTGGGCACATACGACGAGGAAACCGGGCCCTATGCCTCCAGTGTCACCTTTTCTCCGGATGGCAGCCATCTGGCATGGGGGCGTGACGATGCAACCGTGGTTGTGTCGCGCAATCCCTTTGCGCCGGCCGCGGGCTCTACGGTGTTTGAGGCGAAGACTCTGCCTGTCGGCAGTAGGATTCGTTTGGCTGACCTGGCCGTATCGGCCACCTTCGGCGATTGCTTCTATGCGCAGGCCGCAGACCGCAGCTCAGGCATCCGGGTGGCTATGGCTGCACACGGGTTCTCGGTGGGCGCGCGGGTATCGGTGGTGGGGAGCGTGGAAGCTAGCATCGATGGCGAGCGGTTTGTCAACGCCACCTACGTTGATGTGTTGGGCTCGGGCGTGCCCCAGCCTGTGGCGCTGACCTGCCGCGCTGTTGGCGGCGGCCCGGTGGGGGTACCTCCCAACCATCAGCAGGGCATAGCCGGCGGCCAGGGCCTCAACAACATCGGCCTGCTCGTGAAGGTCTCTGGCAAAGTAACCTTCGTTGACCCCGGCGGTCAGTTCTTCACCATCACCGACGGCTCAGCGGTGAAGGATGCTGACGGACACGACGGCGTCCGTGTCTCGGCGCCTGGCCTGACGCTGCCAGCCCTGGATGAGTTCGCCACCGTCACCGGCATCAGCTCGTGCTACAAGTCTGGCGCGGACCTGTATCCCCGGGTGCTCGCGCGGACGGCAGGCGATATCGTGACGCAGGTGTTCTAGCGCCGGAGCGCGTTCAATGTCCTGTCACGTCCGCGTCCGACCTCGGGCGGAGCAGAGGCGTGCCGTCCGGCGCGGTCCCTTCGAGCTGCAGTATGCCCGTCACCTCCACGAACGGCGTGGCGGGCAGCGGCGCGGTGAGGGAGGCCGTTGAGACCTTGATGCCCTGCAGGCTGGAACCGTCGTTCAGGACGAAGTAACCCGCCTGCTGCGACTCGACCCTGCCCCACGCGCGCACGAGCAGCCCCACGTTGCCCGGTCCCGCGCCGTCCAGCGTCAGGCTGCCGAGAGACCTGTTCCTCGCCCCCAGGCTGACGGCCTCGCCAGACGAGGCGTCCGCGGTGATGATGGCCCCCTGAAGATAGCGCTCGCCGCTCGGCTTTGTCGCCAGCGTGCCCTGCACCGTAACCCGATGCCCGCGCGGGAACGCGGCCGACGACTCGCACCGGACTCCCGCCGCGCGGCCCGGGTCCTGCACGTAGTTTGCGCCCGCCTCGGACGCCGCCGCGGTGACGATGACGTCCGGTATCGCCACCGCCGTGCCGTCGGGCCTGGACCTGATGTCTCCAACCCCGCTGAGCGTAACGGGCGGCTGGGTCAGGCACATGTCATCCCACCCGTAGATGACGTACGAGATGATGGACGGGTTCGAGCCCAGGTTCGGTTGACCGCCCCGGCAGAACACCGTCACATGCCCGCCCTGCGGCTGAACCGCAAGCGCGATGTCCTGGTAGCGGCTCTCGAAGACGGGGGCGCGCCAGTCCTGCGCCGAGGTCAGCGGCGACCATCGGACGCTGGCGCCGTTCGGATCCGTGCCTCCCGCGGGGTCAATGCCGATCTGCCCGAGCACCATATGCTCGGCGTCCGCGTTGAATCCGAAAAGCTGGTACGTGTACAGCCAGCCCTGGAACGTGACCGGCCGCGCGGGATCCACGCTTACCCTCTGATATGCGCCGCCCCACGGCGCGGAGCCGCCGCCGTACGCCGACCCCAGGAAGTACGACCCGGAGTGCGGCGCCAGGCCCCCGATGTCGCTCGACTTGACGGGAGGCGGAACGTTGCCGAACGTGGCCCAGCCCGTGGTGTTGCCCGTCTCGAATCCGGGATTCGTGAGCATGTTCGGGGTGGCGGGGGCCGTGACGAACACGAAGTCGCGGCTGATGCTGTCGCGCCTGCCGCTCGCCGAGGCTCTGATGCGGAAGTGATACTGCGTCGCGGCGCTGAGCCCCGTCAGGGTGATGGCGTGCCCGGTCTGAGGCGACGCGCCGGCGACGGTGGCGGTGTAGGGCGGCGCTTGCCCGTATTCAATGACGGCCGTGGAGGCCACCGGCGTGCTGAAGCTGATTGTCGCGCTCGTCTGCCCGCGCTGCACCGATGGCAGTCCGCTGAATCCAACCGGCTGCACGGTGGCCGAGCCGGCGGACGTCTCCTCGAGTATGGTTGCGGTCAGGTCGTAGACCTTGGCCGTTCCGCCGATATACTCCGTTCCGCCCGCGTACTCGTTCGACACGTGATAAAGCGCGAAGCCCGCGCCGCTGCGCGAACGGATTCTGAGATAGTACTGCTGCCCGGCCGTCACCGGAACCTCGCCCGGGAACCAGACCGCCACCACCCTGTCGTTGTTCTGCCACACCCACTTGAGCGGCCCGATCTGAGTCACGCCCATCCCGTCCGCGCCGGGGGCGCCGAAGATGCCGACTTCATATCCCCCGTTCGAGCCCGGCGCCAGGAAATGCGCCCCGATGACGCTCGTGCCGCGCGCGGTGAACGTCTGGCCGGCCACGGAGGCGACAAAGTCGTAGGCGATCTGCGAGTTCGCCGATGACGTGTTGACGGTGGTCGTGATGCCGTCCGTGTCCATGCCGATGATCGTGCGCAGAGGGTTGGAGGTCTCGACTCCGGCGATCCACGACTTGCAGCCCGGGAAGTCCTCGCCCATAAGGCAGCGCGCGCGTGAGTAGTAGAGCTGCAGCGGCGAGTTGTCGGACTTCTTGAACTCCACGGTGTAGAGCTGCCCGGGGACGGTGGGCACTTCGCCCGCGCTCCAGCACGCCATGGAGTCGTTGTTGTAGTTGCCCTCCAGCGGCCGGGCGGGGCCGATCTGCGGCCCGAACAGGCCGCCGTCGTGAATGACGGCGATGCCGTAGGTCTGCGACGCGAACTTGCACGAGACCGACGTGACCGACGTGCCCCGGGCCTCGAACTGCTGCGAGAACGACTGCGCGGGCACGGTGTAGTACCCGAATGCGCCGGTCAGATAGTCCGGGGTATTCACGGGGCGGAGGTAGGTCGTCCCTGCCGGAATGTTGTACAGCGCCATGCGCGGCCACTGGTCTTTGTTGGCAAACTGCATGCCGTACGTGCCCGCATCCACATTGATGCCCCAGTAGCTGACGGGGGTGCTCTGCCAGGTGCTTCCTCCGCCGAAGCAGGCGCCGGAGGGCGAGCCCTGTCTGTGTGCCCCGAACGGGGCCCCGGAGATGCCCTGGTTCAGCCCTTCGGGATCGTTGTACGGGTCGAACGGGCTCTTGTAACGTCCGTCGGTGTTGAGTGCAAGCGCGGGGGCGCTGAGCAGGAGACTCAGCGCGAGCGCGAGACAGCGGAGTGCTGAAGGCATCGGGCTTTCCTTTCGTCCGGACAACTGAACATCCGGGCCATGCCCGGTTATCGCTTTACTATACCACGGCCGGGGCCGAGGGGCGGCCGAGAGAGGACTTCGCGGGGGCAAACCGCGAACAACGCTCTTGAGAAACACTACAGAGGTGCTGATATGCGAGACGAGTTGTTGCTGCGCCATCCCGGCAATCCGATTCTGACGTACAGGGATGTCCCCTTTCACGCCAACGCCATCTACAACCCCGGCGCGGTGAAGTTCGGAGACGAGTACATCCTCATACCGCGTGTGGAGGACGGGCGGCGCGACAACCGGCTGCATGTTGCCCGCAGCTCGGACGGCGTCCGCTTTACGCTCGACCCGGAGCCGATTGAGATTCCCGGCACGGATGAAGACCGCGTCTGGGAGAAGCACCAGTACGACGCGCGGGTAACCGAGCTGGAGGGCGCGTACTATATCGCCTACTGCGCCCAGACGATGGAAGAGGTCGTGCGCATCGGGCTGGCGCGAACGCGGGACTTCCGGACGTTCGAGCGGCTGCCGTTCCCGACCCAGCCCTGGAGCCGCAACTGCGCGCTGTTCCCGGAGAGAATCGGCGGGCTGTATGCGCGGCTCGACCGTCCGATGAGCGGCAGCGACGCGATGACGTTCATCACGTTCTCGCCCGACCTCGAGTTCTGGGGCAGATCGAAGCCGCTGGACCTGCGCATCGAGACATGGATGCGCGAGAAGTGGGGCATCGGCCCGGCGCCCATCAGGACGGACGAGGGGTGGCTGCTGATCATTCACGGCGTGTGGCTGGCGACGAACTACGTGTACAGGCTGGGCGTCGTGCTTCTCGACCTTGATGAGCCGTGGCGCGTGATCGGGCAGTGCCCGGAGTTCATCCTGACGCCGAGGGAGCCGTACGAGCGCTCGGGCGAGGTTCCGAACTGCGTGTTCTCGAACGGGGCCATTCTGGAGCCGGACGGGGAGGTGAAGGTTTACTACGGCGCGGCGGATACCTGCATCGGCCTCGCGACCGGGCGCGTGGACGAACTGATCGCGGCATGCGGGGCGAGCGGTTGAACAGGACAGAACAACACGGACACTGGCGGCCTGTCCCGCGCCGCGCACGGGCCGCAACAACGAAGGATGCGCCACCATGGCCACAATAGCACCAGGGAGGCCAGTGAGGCTTTCGGACGCTGAGCACAGCCGCCTGCGCTACCCGCCACCTGGCAGGGATTTGTTCATCGCGGTGGTGGACGGAGCGCTTGCGGCGCCTGGCAGCAGCCTTACACTGGCAGCCCACGTCGGGCGACGGGGACTTGACTGGTTAGGAGCGATTGACGAGAGCATGCTGGAGCCTCTGCCGGGGCAGGGCTACGATGCGCGCGACCACATCCGCGCCGCGCTCCTGACCGGACCCGGGCTCTGGAACTGCATCTTTCCGGAAGAACTGCTCAACCACCCCCTCGCGAGACAGACAACTGTGTACCGCGGACGCCGTCCGTGGATCGTTGTCGGTGAGCTGCCGTGCGGGGACCTGATGGCGATGCCTCTGAACGACGCCAGCGGAAACCCCAAACCCTATACCCCGGTGATTCCCATCGGCGCCTTGCCGACGTTGCACTCGAAAGCCTCGCAACTGGAGATTCCGCACTTGTGGTCGTTGCCGTCCTCAGTGCGCATCATGAGCAGGCTGGAACCGCCTTACCAGAACACCCTCGCGCGCGCTATAAGGATATACTTTGGCCTGCGACACGGGGGCCTGAGATGAAGCTCCCGGAGTTCGACATAAGGGTGCATCACAAAGGGGACGCGCTGCCGCCGGAGCGCGCGGGCCAGGGCTCCTCGGGCAGCACTTTGAAGCCTTCTCGAGAAGCCGCCACCCTCAGGCGCCGGTCTGTCGAGACGAACGCGGAGCCACTCGGACTGTAGTCGCTCCAGACCAGGGCGCTGGCAAGCTGCAGCGCATCCGCCGCCCGGAGATCGTGCACCCGCAGCATCCGCACGGCGGCCTCGCGCACCACTTCGGCCGCTTCGATCTGATCCGCGGCCCGCGCGATGGCGGCTATGCGATCCAGCAGGCGAGCGCAGGCGGCCTCTTCCAGGGCGTTCTCGCCCAGCAGCCGGCAGGCGCCCGAGGCGAGTTCCACCGGCGTCGCCCACCAGATCGCCACGCCCGCATCCTCTTCAGCCAGCGGCTTCAGAAGGGCGCTCCCTTCCTGCCCAGCCAAGAGCGCGAGCAGCGCCGAAGAGTCCCAGAACCTCACCTCGGCTCCTCCCGTTCCTCGTCGAGCACGCGCCGCAGCGTATCGTCGGGAACCCGGACGAGCGGCAGGTCGCGCAGAAGCTCACGGGGTATCCGTCCCTTTCCCGGCCGCAGTATCCCGCGCCGGGCGAGTTCCATTCGCCGCGCATCGCTGAGCGACGATCCCTCGACCGGCACGATGCGGGCCACCGGCCTGCCGCGATCTGTCACCAGCACGTCCTCCCCGCCTTTGACCCAGCTCAGACACTCGCTCAGGTTCGCCTTGAGTTTTGAAACAGCAGCAGATTTCACCAGACAAGCCTCCTGTGTATGACTATTATAGTCACGTGCAGGCGAC
>JAGVUD010000406.1 GCA_019136435.1 Armatimonadota bacterium
GTCGGAGATCACGCGGATGGACTCGACCGGGCCGTACGGCTCGAAGAGACCGCGGAGGTCGTTCTCGGTTGTGTTGTAGCTCATGTTGCCTACGTAGAGTGATTTGGTTGCCATCTGATTTACCTTTCTGGCCTGTGCCAAACACAACCCCTTGAGAATTCAACGAAGCGAGCGAAGTGCAGCAAAGGCTGAAATCCGTTTACGGGTTCCGATCTGAGGCGCAGAAAGAAAAGCGATCTACGAGGTCAAAGGGAGGCCGGTCGTCTTCGTTGAGGGGTTGTGAGTCCGCTGATTATACACGCAACTGGCTGCAATCCGCAACAGGCGCCCTGTCCGCCGATAATAGGCTACACTCTCTGCGAGATGAAAACGGGAAAGGGATCGACACGGAGATGAAGCATGCGCTGGTGACAGGCGGGGCGGGTTTCCTGGGGTCGCACCTCGGCGACCTTCTACTGAAGAACGGCTGGCGCGTGACGGCGATGGACAACCTCATCACCGGCGACACCGCCAACATCGCCCACAACGCGGGCAACCCGGACTTCCGGTTCGTGCAGTACGACGTGACGAACTACCTGTTTCTGCCGGAGAAGGTAGACCTGGTTCTTCACTTCGCCTCCCCGGCGAGCCCCATTGACTACCTGCAGCTTCCGATACAGACGCTGAAGGTCGGCTCGCTCGGGACGCACAAGGCGCTCGGGCTGGCCAAGGCGCACGGGGCGGCGTTTCTGCTGGCGTCCACATCCGAGGTGTACGGCGACCCGCTGATTCACCCGCAGACCGAGGACTACTGGGGCAACGTGAACCCGGTGGGGCCGCGGGGGGTGTATGACGAAGCGAAGCGCTTCGCCGAGGCGATGACTATGGCGTATCATCGCTACCACGGGCTGGACACGAAGATCGTGCGCATCTTCAACACGTACGGCCCGCGCATGCGCCTGAACGACGGGCGCGTGGTGCCGGCGTTCATCAGCCAGGCGCTCTGCGGCGAGCCGATGACCGTGTTCGGCGACGGATCGCAGACCCGCAGCTTCTGTTACGTGAGCGATCTCGTCGAGGGCATCTACCGCCTGTCGCAGTCTGACGAGCACGACCCGGTGAACATCGGCAACCCGCGCGAGATGACCGTGCTGCAGTTCGCCGAGCTGATCCGGGACATCACGGGATCGAAGAGCGAGATTGTCTTCAGAGAGCTTCCGGTGGACGACCCGAAAGTCCGCCAGCCGGACATCTCCCGCGCCCGCCGCATCCTCGGCTGGGAGCCGCGGGTTCCGGTGGAGGAGGGCCTGAAGGCCACGATCGAGTACTTCAGGCCGAGGGTGTGAGGTTTGAGAGGCAGTATGACGTGTCAGACAGGTCAGACCGGACCACAAAGGCTTGACTTCGTGCGGCGGGCCGCGCGATAGTTATCCGCCATGGCTGAACAAGAAGGACTCATCCCTCCGCACGGCGGGTACCGTAAGCTTCGCAGCTTCCGCTGTGCCCGGCAGGTGTACGACCTGACGGTGGCCTTCTGCGGCCGGTTCATTGACCGGCGCTCGCGCACGCACGCCAGCCTGGAAGAGCTGCTCCTGGACTACGAAGACTTTCTTCGACAGAGAGGCCTGCGCCTGTGGCCGAAGGACTCGCCGGAAGCGCTGAGGGTGCGCCAGTCCTACCAGTCTGACGCGTCCGACCTGTCTGACATGTCCGACCCCGAAACAGCCGCCAACACGCTGATCTGTCTCATAAACCAGGCCAGTTACCTGCTGGGGCGGCAGATCAGGGCGCTGGAAGAGCAGTTCTTAAACGAAGGCGGATTGACCGAGCGGCTTTATCGGGAGCGGAGAGCCAGGCGCGATGGCTGATTGCCCCGAATTTCGCGGCGCTCTGGTTGAGGCCATGCAAACCCTGCACGTCCAGCTCGACTCCCAAACCATCGAGCGGCTGGAGCGCTTCGCCGAGCTCCTGCTCGACGCGAACCAGCGCATGAACCTCACCGGCATCACCGATGCCCGCGGCGTCGCGGTCAAGCATTTCGCCGATTCGCTGAGCGTCGTCAAAGCCGGCATTCCCGTGGGCGCAAGGCTGATTGACGTCGGGACGGGCGGAGGGTTCCCGGGAGTTCCGCTCGCCATCGCGCGGCCGGACCTGGATGTCGTGCTGCTCGATTCGACCCAGAAGAAGGCCAGCTTCCTGAGCGAAGCCTGCGAAGCGCTGGGGCTGGCCCGCTGCCGGGCCGTTGCCGCCCGCGCCGAGCAGCTTGCTCACGACGAGCAGTATCGCGAGTCGTTCGACATCGCCGTCTGGCGCGGCCTGGGGCCCCTCACGGAGAGCGCCGAGGTGTGCCTGCCGTACGTGCGCATCGGCGGAAGGGGAATCGCCATGAAAGGCCCCAGGCTGGACGAGGAGCTTGCGGAGGCGCGCGCTCTGCTGGGGCAACTCGGAGGGTCGGCCTCGCGCGTGTTCGAGATCCCGCTGCCGGGCGGGCTCAGTCACCGCCTGCTGGTGATACGCAAGACAAAGGAGTCGCCGGCGCATTTTCCGCGCCCGTGGGGCAAGATCCGCAAGCGCTGAGCCTAGCCAGCGACCAGTCTGTCTAACTCTTCGTCCGAAAGCTGGCCGAACTTCACCACCAGGCGCTCCCGCTCTTCACGCTGCCGCACCGACAGTTCCCGGCGCGTCTTCGCCTGAATCCAGCGCGCCTTGTCCTCGCGCGTCCGGCACACAAGCCGCGGAACGATTGCCGGCCTGCCGTCCTCCATGTGCACCATCGTCAGGTAGCAGGAGTTCGTGTGGCGAACACTGCCCGTGGGGATGTCCTCCGCGAACACGTCTATCTCGACTTCGAGCGACGTCCTGCCCACGTAGCACACGCGCGCAATCAGATTCACAAGCTCGCCCACGAGAATCGGCTCGTGGAAGTCAACGCGGTCCACCGCCGCGGTCACGCACAGGCCGCCGCTGAACCGGCACGCGCACACGTACGCGATCGAGTCCACAAGCTTCAGCATCTCGCCGCCGTGAACCGATCCGTGGGCGTTCGCGGCGCCGGGCAGCATCAGTTGCGATACCCGCACCTCCGTCTCGTCGGCGTAGCGGAACTCGGGTGTGTTCTCGTTGCTCATAGCCCGGGAATCCTCCGCGTCTCTTTCTCCAGCAGCCCCCGCGCCTCTTTCAGATACTCCCCGTCGATCTCGAACCCGGCGAACGGCACCCCGAGCCGAGCCGCGGCAACTGCGGAGTGCCCCAGCCCCAGAAACGGGTCCATCGCCAGGCGGATGCGCTCGATGCCGTGCAGGCGCATGCACATCTCGGGGAGTTTCACGGGAAACGTCGCCGGGTGCGGACGCTCGCCGTCCCGGCTCTGTATGGTGGCGTACGGGATGAACCAGGTGTTTCCCCGGCACCGGACGTCCGGCCCACCCGACTTCCAGCGCCCGACATTGCTCTTGTCCTGATACGGCACGCCCACGGCGAGGCGGTCGAGCGGAACGTCGCCGCTGATTGTGAGGTGAAAGATGTACTCGTGGCAGTCGTTGACGAACCGCTCGCTGCGGATGGGCTTGTAGTGCCCCACCGAGACATCGCCGCTGATGCCGGGGTAGTCTCCCGCGTCGCACTTTTCGATGGCGATGGACTTGATCCAGTGTATGACGTTCTGAAGCACGAAGCGCCCGGTCATCACGTTCAGCACCTGAAAAGGCACCAGCGGGTCTTTCGGCTTGCCCCCGATATTCAGGAAGAGAGAGCCTTTGTCCGAGAGCACGCGCTTTGTTTCGTCGGCCCACTCGCCCAGCCAGGTCAGGTACTCCTCGCGCGAAAGGGTGTCGTCGTAGCGGCTGTATTCGATCCCGAGGTTATACGGAGGCGAGGTCACGACGACATCCACGCTGCCGTCAGCGATCCGGCTGCGCATGCCGGAGATGCAGTCTTCGTTGAAGAGAGCCGCCGCCTGCGTCAGTCGTGGCACAGCGCTAGTCATCTCCAGCCGAAAGGAAAGCGTCCACGCTCACCCCGCGTTGTCCGATGATAGCCCTCAGCGCCCCCCGGGGAATGTCACCCGTGTGGCGAGGAACGGTCGTGCGTCGCCGCGATTCCTGGTTGTACCAGATCTCACGGCTCCCGCGGGCCTGCCTGTCGAGCACAAAGCCAAGCGCCTTGAGCCTGCTGGCCACCTGCCTGTATGTGAGCGAAGGAAGGTCGGGCACGCGTCAGTGCTCTAGGCGGCCTCGACGCCCACGGCAATCCGCGTCACCTGCGGGCCGCCGGGAGTCCCCAGCGCGGCCTGGAGCGCCTCCGGCAAAGGGTCGTTGTGCTCGATGTAACTCGATATCAGCTTCCTGGCAACATCCTGAGCGATCTCCATCGTCTCCGCGACAGTCCGCCCTTGCGCCAGCAGGCCCTGAAGCTCGTCGCTTGTCGCCAGATAGCCACCTTCCTCCAGAGGCTCGATCTTTATCTCGATGAGTATCTCAGACACGGCCACTTCTACATCTCCCTGCGCCATTCAAGCGACTGCACCAGCGTCGCCTGGTCGGCATAGTCGAGATCGCCGCCGACCGGCATCCCGTGCGCGATGCGGCTCACCTTCAGGCCCAACGGCTTCAGAATCGCCGCAAGATACATCGCCGTCGCGTCCCCCTCGATGGTCGGGTTGGTGGCGACGATGATCTCCTGGAACCCGTCCTCGGCGATGCGCTTCTGAAGCTCGCGGATGCGGAGCATCTCCGGGCCCACCCCGTCCATCGGCGAGATCACGCCCTGCAGCACATGATACAGCCCCTTGTACTCGCTGGTGCGCTCGAAAGCGACCAGGTCTCTCGCATCCGCCACCACGCACAGCAAACTCCGGTCACGCCGCGCGTCGCGGCATATCTCGCAGGTGTCCTGGTCGCTGTAGTTGTAGCAAATGCTGCACGCCCGCACATGCTCCTTGGCCTCCAGAATGGCCTGCGACAGCGACTCGACCTCTTCGGCGGTCAGCCGCAGTATATGGAAGGCCAGCCGCTGAGCGGATTTCGGACCCACGCCCGGAAGCTTCTCGAGCTCCCCGACGAGTTTCGATAGAGGCCGGGTGAAGTAGGAAGGCATGGACTACGTCAGGGAAGCCCGGGGATGTTCAGGCCTTCGGGAAGCCCCAGCCCGCCCGTCAGATCCTGAAGGCGCTCTTCGCGCACGGTCTGCGCCTGTTCGAGAGCCTCCCGCACCGCCGTAACGACCAGGTCCTGGAGCATCTCGACGTCCTGCGGGTCCACGACCTCGGGATCAATCACGATATCGAGCATCTCGCCCTTGCCCGTCACCACGGCCTTCACCATTCCGCCGCCGGACGTGGCCTCGATGCGCTCCTGCGCGAGTTGGTCTTCAATTCTCTTCGCGTCCTCGGCCATCTTCTGCGCCTGCTTGAGGATGTTGCCGAAACCGCCCATGCCGCCGAGATTCTTCATTGGTACTCCTGGGATGTCGCGCGCCGGCGTAGGCCGCCAGGGCGCGTGCATACTCTAGTTGAAGGGGTCCTGATCATCCAGCACCTCGCCGCCGAATGTCCGCAGCACCTCCTGCAGAATGTCGCCGCCCTGCGCCCCCTGGGCATCTGCCTTCCCGGCGCCGTCCGGCCGCGCACCTGCCGCTTCGGACTCTGCATCGGCAGCGCCAGGATCAGAAGGCTCTGCTGCGCCTGAGACAGAGCGGATGCGCACCGTGATGCCGGCGATCCGCTTGAATGCTTCCTCGACCGCCTTGCGGCTGCTCTCCTGCTCGGCCCGCTGAACGTGAAACCCGTACCGCGCCGGGTAGGTGACGGTCACCACGCCATCGCTGAACGCCGCCGGCAGGCCGTCCTTGAGTATAGCACACAGGGAGGTGTTGGCGCGGTTCTTCCGGAGTTCCTGAATCACCTTCGGCCACGCCCGCCGGACCATGTCGAGATCGGGAGGGCCGCCCGTCATTAGAAGAGGCTCCGCCTCGGCCCCGGCAGCGGGGGCTTCGGCCTGCTCTGGTACGGGCCGGGGAGCAGTGCGCGGGGCGGGGCTGCTCGCGGGCTTCGGCGCGGCCGCGGCCGCCGGGGCGGCCGCCTCTGGCGCGCGCTGGGCTGGAGCGGCCGGCTCCGCAAGCTCCGCCACGGCCGT
>JAGVUD010000187.1 GCA_019136435.1 Armatimonadota bacterium
CTGCTGACCTACGGCGAGAGCTACATGCGCTGGTATGTCTATGAGCACCGAGACCGGCAGTGGGTTCAGGGCCAGGCCGAGGCCGAGGGGATGGGCCAGATGGAGGGGGCCGGCATGGAAGCCACGGCAAACCCGCTATGGCAGCAGGTGGACACGGTGACGGCGCTTCCAGGTGTCGCCTACGTCAGCCCGTGGGACATCTTCCGCGACCTTGACACCGACGACCTTCAGGCTGGGACTGGTGTGATCTGCCGCCGCTGGGTGTCGTCGCGTGACCTGCGCGGCTGGCTGGACGGTGCAGACCCGCACGTCTGCCGGGACGGCGTGGCGCTGGTGCTGGACAGACTGCGGAAGGGCACCGCTGACGCCGCGACGGGATCAACCACGTCGCAGGACACGCCGATGATGGCCAGCGTGCAGCGTCACCGCAGTACGGAGATGTTGGAGTACTGGGGCCGGGTGCCGCGCGTGCAGGCCGAGGAGTTTGCGGCCTACATGGCAGGTTCCGACGTGCCGGCGTCCGCGGCGATGGCCGAGGAGGAACGGCCAGGCGACGAGGTGGAAGTCCATGCGTGCCTGGTGGACGGGGTGGTCGTGCGGTACTGCCCCTGCCCCGATGGCGAGCGCCCGTTCTACCGTTTGGCGTAGGGGATGCCGTGCAGGGGGTTCAGTCGGCGTTCAACGGTGCGGTCAGGGCGGTGGAGGACAACACCAGGCTGACGGGCAATGCCATGTTCGCCGCCAACCCTGAGTGGATTCGGGGGCAGATCGCTTTCTACCCAGGCGCGACGATCAAAGTCCATCCCGACTGCCCCGACGTGCGGCAGGCGGTTCAGCAGTTCCAGTTTGCCGACGTGTCGGCGGGGCTGCTCTCGTACATCACGCTTCTCTCACAGTTCAGCGACGACGAGAGCATGGTGCCGAAGGTGAGCCAGGGAGTTCCGCTGCCGGGGAAGCAACCCAACACCGCGACGGAAATCAACGCCCTGACGACCAACGCCGGACGGTACATCGGTATGATTGTCCATCACCTCGATGAGGGGATCATAGAGCCTGTGGGGGACGCATTCTACCGCTGGCTGATGGAAAGCCCCCAGTCAGCCAGGGTCACGGCCAGGGGCGCCAAGGCATTTCAAGACCGCGTGCTGCGGCTGGCCAAGCTCACGCAGTTCCTCGGGGCGGCGGGGCAGAACGAGGCCATGTCGGCGGAGATCAACTGGCAGGAGGCCGTATTGCAGTTTGCGCAGGTTGCTGATGTGGACGGCAGGCGACTTCTGAAGACTGACGAGCAGCGCCGGGCGGAGGCGGAGGCGCGTGCGCAGGATCAGGCGACGCGGCTTCAGTTGGCGGAGTTGCAGGCCCGCGTGGAGAAGCTGCTGGCGGATGCCGAGGCCCGGCGTGCCGGTGTGGACTTTGACGAGAAGATGCTGCGGCTGAAAGAGGCCGAGCTTGCCAACCGGATTGTGCAGGACACGAAGCGCACGGAGGTTCCGCCTGTCCGCGGGCGTCCCGGTGCCAAGCGGAAGCCCGGCAAGCCTGCCGCCGGCCAGGTGTCGGCTGAGGAGGCGAAACGCGAGGCAAGTCCCGGCCAGGGGCCATACCGCGAGTACGGGGCTGAGAGCAACAACGAGGACGCCGGTTGACGGGGAGAGCCTTGGTATGTGGATCGACGGCGTTGAACTGGACGACACGACAGTCCGCGAGTTGCAGTTGAACGGCGAGTTGCCGGATGCCCCGCAGGGTGCGCTGCGGCGTGCGGTGGCGGCCAGGCTGGAGAAGGAACAGTCCGCGCTGCTGCGGTCGGCGACGGTTGACGAGTCCGAACGGCGCACGGGCTGGCGGCTGGGAACCATTACGGCGTTGCGGTGGATGCTCTCGCTACCCGAGGCGGCCCGCGACGCGATGGGCGGAGTGAAGACCGATGGCAGATGAAGTGACAACTGAGGGTGCTGGCGGCGGGGTGGCGGTTGCCGAACCCGGCCTGGATGCTGCGGCGGCTGGCGCTGCCGGCGGTGCGGACGGACAGGCGGGCGACGCCGAGGGCGGCGGGGTGGCGGCGCCCGACGTGTGGGATTTGATTCCCGACGAGGCGATAGACGACAACGGCGATGTTGACTTGAGCAAGGTCGGCAAGGGCGCGAAGGCGATGCCGGAAGGTGCTGAGGGTGACGGGAAAGCCCATCCTGCGCCGGCAAGCCCACCGTCGGCTGACGAGGCCGCTGCCAAGGAAAAGGCCGAGGCAGAGGCAGCGGCAAAGGCGAAGGCTGCCGCAGACGCAAAGGCCAGGGCGGCGGAACCCCCGCCGGCCCCGACGCCTGCTGACCTGGCCGGCAGGGTGAAGCAGATTGCCGACATTCTGACCACCGCCGGCAAGGTGAAGCTGGCCGATGGCACGGAGTTCGATTTTGCTCAGTTCCATGAGGAGTTTCCCGAGGTCGGCCAGTACCAGACCGCCGCGCTGGCGGTGCTGATTGACAAGCTGGGCCTGCGCCCAGGCGACAATGCGGGCGCCGCGCAGAAGGCCGCCGAGCAGGTTGCCGCGTTGCAGGCCGAGGTCGGGAGGATGCAGTGGGAACGCTCGCTGACCGACCTGCGGGCCGATGCGCCGAAGGTCATCCGCTCGCCGGAGTTCAAGGCGTGGGCGGTGAAGTTCTACGAGACGGCGACACCGGGCCAGCGCGCGGTGTTTGACTCGAACGACCCCAAGGACAGCCTGCGCATCATCGACGAGTTTGAGCAGGCGACCGGGGTTGCCGCGAAGCGCGAGGCCGCCAGGCGGCAGGCCAGCAAGGCAAGCCTGCACTCCGTCGGCCAGCCGGCGGGGCGCGGCCCGGCCCCAACTGCCGGCAGGAGCGTTGACGAGATTTGGGACAGAATCAAGGAAGACGAACTGGACTGACCCCCGGAGAAGCCCGGCACAGGCCGGATACCACCCCCAACCACAAGGAGCGATACCATGAAGAGACTCTGCACGGCCCTTGTCCTGTTGCCCGTCGTGGCCTTTGCCGCCGGGCTGATTGACCGCAACGACCAGACGATGAACGGGAGTTGGACATTCAACAAGTCCGTGACCGTCCAGGGGACGACGACCCTGAACGGCGCTGTCACCGTGGCCGGTGTGATGACGTACACCGGGGCGCCCGTGTTCTCCGCGAACGTGGAGATCGACGACGGTGCGGGGGACTCCCCGACGCTGAAGCTCATCGACGCCGACAACAAGTACCTCGTCCTGCAAAAGCTCGATGCGGGCGGGGGGAACATCACGAACAATGAGGGTGCTATCAACCTGCTGCCGTCCGGGGACACCGATGACTACATCGCCATCACGACCGCCAGCAATGTCCCATCGATCGGTACGGTGGGCGCGTGTGCGCTCGACCTCGCCCCGCAGGATGCCCTGAACCTCAAGGTCTCCGGGGACAGCGACGACTATGTGACGGTGACCACGGTCTCGAACGTGCCGTCAATCGGCACCGCAGGCGCGTGCAATCTCGACCTCGCCCCGGCGGCCTCGCTGAACATCCTCACGAGCGGCGACACCGACGACTACTTCACTTTCACGACGACCTCAAACGTGCCCTCCTTCGGCACCGCAGGCGCCTGCGACCTCGACCTGGCGCCTGCGGCCGCGCTGAACATCAAGGCCAGCGGCGACGTGGACGACTATCTGACGGTCAGCACGGCATCTGATGTTCCCGCCATCGGAACCGCGGGCGGTTGCGCCCTCAGCGTTGTTCCCGCCGGTGCCCTGAACATCATGCCGAGCGGCGATGTGGACGATTACATCACCGTCAGCACCGCCGGGGATGTGCCGAGCATCGGCACCGCCGGGGCGTGCAATCTGACCATCGCACCGGACGGCGGGACAACCAACGTCACGGGCGCGCTGGCGGCCAGCGGTGCGGTGACCGGCAACGGCGGCCTTGGCCTGGGCGTCGTCAGCCAGGTTGTCGCATTCGGGGACTTCACCAACAATGAGGACGCCACCGCCTACATCGACCTGACCTCGCAGATTCCAGCCGGCAGCATCGTGCTGGGCTGGGAGTGCGTCGTTGCGACGGGGTTCACCGGAACCACTACATGCACGGTGCAGGTTGGCATCGCCGGGGCGCTGGACAAGTTCAGCGCAGTCACCGACCTGTCGATCTTCGCCGCCGGCACCGTTGGTTCGACCGTGAAGGCCGGCAATGTCTACGAGGCCGCCGCCGCGACCGTCCGGGTGACCGCCACCGAGGACAGCGACTGGGACGACGTGACCGCAGGTAGCATGACCGTGAACGTGTGGTACATCGCAACCCCGTAACGAGTTGACAACAAGCCTCTTTGTGAGAGACCCCGGCGGAACGGCCCGCCACACAACCGACAACCATAGGAGTCCACAGACATGACCAATACCCTGAACAGCCTCAGCCCGGAGACCCAGGCTTATCTGCACAAGGGCCTCCTGAAGCGTGTCATGCACACGCTGGTTCTCAACCGCTTCATTGACATGCCCAGCACCGTGCCGCAGGGCACCGGCACCAAGAGCATCAAGTGGAGCCGCTACGACAGCCTGCCGCTGGCCCTGGCGCCCCTCGGCGATGGCGTCAGCCCCGCCGGGATGCAGCTCACCCGCACCGACATCACCGCCACGCTGGAACAGCTTGGCGGCTGGGTCGAGATCACCGACCAGGTTGAGGACTTCCACCAGCACCCGGTGCTGAAGGAGGCCCGCGACCAGTTGGCGCAGATGGTGGCGGAGACCAAGGAATACCGGGCGTTCGCCATCCTGAAGGCCGGCACCAACGTCATGTACGGGGGCACCGGCACGACCCGCGCCACGGTCAATGCCTCCGTCACCCGCGCCCTGCTCTACAAGGCGCAGCGCGCTCTGGCGGACGCCAAGGCCAAGACAATCGGCAAGATCATCAAGGCCAGCACCAGCGTCTCCACGGAGCCTGTGGCCGACGCCTTCTTCGCCTTTGCGCACACCGACCTGCTGGCCGACCTGCGGGCCATCACCGGCTGGATCGACGTTGAGCAGTACAGCAACAGCGACGCGCGGCTGCCGATGGAGGCCGGGAAGATTCTGAACTTCCGCTTCATCCTGTCGCCGATGTTCACGCCGTGGCTGGCCGCGGCCACGTCGTCCAGCGGCTCGACCTACCTCACCAACGGCGGGACGGGCACCGGCTATCCCGACGTGTACCCGGTCATCATCAAGGCCGCCAACAGCTTCGGCGGCGTGACTCTGGCCGGCAAGGACAGCGTGAACTTCTTTGTCCAGCCGCCCGGCAAGGCCGCGGTGGGCGACGAGCTGGGGCAGAAGGGCTTTGCCTCCTGCAAGTGGTACGACCAGTACGCCATTCTGAACCAGTCCTGGGTTCTCCGGCTCGAAGTGGCGGCCACGCAGTCCCCGACGTAACGGGGTGACATGACCAATCGGGGGTGGTGACCCCGCCCCCTTCCCTCAACACCAACCGCAAGGAGTGAATACAATGCAGAAAGTCGCCTACACCTTCCTCGGCAGCGGGGCCGCCCGCTACATCGGCCTGGGCTTTGTGCCGGATCGCGTTCAGATTCGCAACGTCGAGGCCGCCGCCGCCGGCGTCATCGACTGGGACGAGCGGATGCGCTCGTATGCCACCACCGCAGACGGCGTTTACCACGCCATCTCGACGGGCACCTGGACTGGCGTTGCTCTGACCAAGGGCCAGGGCGTGACCCCGTACTACGGGGGCGACGCCATCACCGCCGCCGCGGCCACGCACATCGTCCCGGCGGTCGGCTTCAGCACGCCCTACTCCGGTTCGATGGTGGACAAGGGCACGATGGGCACCGTCAACGGCTGGACGCTGGACACCGCCGGCAGTGCCACGGGGCACTTCAACGTCGGCGTCAACACCACCTACGTCGGGGTCGGCAGCTACGTCCTGATCCGCGGGACTGACGACATCGTGCGCAAGTACCGCATCGTGGCGATCACCAATGACGGCGATGACGCAAACGAGGTGACGCTGGACAGCGCCGGTGCGACCGGTGTTGTGACCTTCATCAGCTATATGTTCGACCTGGTGAACGCCCCTGTTGGCACAGTCATGCCAGCGGGCATCTACCTGGCGGACACCACGCTGAACGCCAGCGACGAGTCCTGCCTCATCATCGCGGAACGCGACTGACGGCCACGCGCGGGCCGCTTCGGGCAACCGGGGCGGCCCGCCTGCCCTTCGGGGTCACTGACGACACGGCTGTCCGTATTGTGCGGGCGGCGGGTCGCCACCATACGGAAGCAGGGACATGCCGGACGACAACGAAATCATCCTCACCAGTTCAGGCCAGCCGTTTCAGGACGAGCGCACCGCCCGCTTTGCCGCCAAGCGGAAGGGGATTGAGGACACGCACGAACCCGTCAGGGCCGCCGACGGCAACGGGTGGATTCTGCGGCGCGTGAGCCAGACGGAAAGCACCGAGGCGGGGCCAGACATGCAGCCGGTCGATGCCGCCGGCCTGCCCGCAGACGGTCAGTCGGAAATGACCGTTGACGAACTGCTTGGAGGCGGGGCCTCGGCCGCCGTCAGACCGTTCGACACCGAACCCGCAGGCGAGACCTACTGGTGGGTCTTGCTGTCCGGCGCCAGGGGGCCGTCGGACGACAG
This sequence comes from Armatimonadota bacterium, assembly GCA_019136435.1. Lineage (GTDB taxonomy): Bacteria > Armatimonadota > UBA5829 > DSUL01 > DSUL01 > JAGVUD01. Next base: position 6,636 of record JAGVUD010000187.1, read on the forward strand.
GGCGTGCTACGTCTCCGTGAACGGGCAGGCGCTGCTGATCCAGCGCGAGAAGCGTGTCCCCCTGCCGGGCCGCTACGTCAGGGCGCTGAACGATGCCCGCATCCCGCAGTTCAGCAACGAGCGCGGGCGGCTGAACTCCATCATCGGCTATTCCCTCCAGTATCCGTTCACGGTGCTTGGCAAGGCCACGGTCGCTGAGTTCATGCGCTGGCGCGAGGAGGGCACCGCCATCAACCGCGAGGCCACCCTGAACCTGAAGGAAGCCACGCTGCGGCAGCAGGCCGCGCAAATGGTGTAGGCCGGACACATGATCTACCGCGACATCGCCGTGAAGGTCATTCAGGCCGTCCGCGACGCTTCGCTGACCGGCGACGCCGCCCTCATCAGCTTTTTCGACCGCTGCGCAAAGGAGTTGGCGGGGCGGATC
>JAGVUD010000150.1 GCA_019136435.1 Armatimonadota bacterium
AAAGTCATTATTGTTGCGTTCATATGTACGGATGAGCCAGTAGAACCGCGGGTAATTCTCGTGGACGGCGCGAACCGTTTTGTGGAATACCTGCACCGCGGTGGCGAGGGTGACAGCGCTGATACCGGAGGTTAGGCAGATGCGGACAATTCGAGCGATGAGCTTTGCGGCGATGGCGGCGGCTGTTTGTGTGCTTGCAGCGTACTCTCCCGAGCCAGCCCTTGCGCTGAACGAGAAAGAAGCGGGAAACCAGTACCACCAGCAGTTGTCTCGCGAGTACAAGGTCACGAAGGACGCCCGCGTGACGGAGCTTGGCAAGAAGGTGGGCGAGTTCTCGGGGGCGTACGACGTGGAGTACTACGCGATTGACCTGGGCAAGGACGATCAGCCGAACGCGTTCCAGACTCCCTACCACATCTACGCCACGAAGTCGCTGCTCAAGGACTTCGATGACATCTCGCTGACGTACATTCTGGCGCACGAAATGGGGCACCAGGTCGGCCACCACCTCGCCAAGCAGAACAAGAAGAACCAGACGATCGGCATTGGAGCGGCCCTCCTGGGAGCCGTGCTCGGCGTGGGATCGAACTCCCTGGGCGGCTACGCGATCAACATCGCGGGCGGTGCGCTGGTCAACAAGTATTCGCGCGAGCAGGAGCAGGAGGCGGACCTGTTCGGGCTCGAGGTCATCCACGATATGGGCATACCGTTTGCGAAGGCGGCGGACTCGTTCCGGAAGCTCGGGGGCTCTTCGGGCGGAAGCCGCACGCTGAACTCGCTGTTCGGCTCGCATCCGCTCATGAAGGATCGCATTGACCGCGCGGAGTCGGCGGACAAGTGGCTGACGATGAGGGCCGCCGACCTCTACAAATCGGATAAGCAGACGATCGCCGTCGTGTGGCCCTATATGATCGAGAAGCCTCTGTCCGCCAACACGCAGAGCCTGCGCGATGGCCTGAAGGCGCAGATGTCGTCGGCGGGATACCGCCACGCGGCGCCGGACGGCAAAGCGCCGATATGGGCGAAGATGCACCGCCTGGAAGAGCTTGACCCCGACGATGTCGGGGAGGTCGCCTCCACGCTCGGCGCCAATCGCCTCGTCGTGCTCAAGTCGGTGGACAAGAAGAACAAGGCCAAGGTGGCGGTTCTGAGCCCCGGCGCTTCCAAACGGTCCGACGTCGAGTGGAAGGACCTCAAACCCCAGAGCCTGGCTTCGAGCATCCTTTCAGCGGCCGGGCAGTAGCGCTCGCCCGGCCTTCATCAGCCGCGCAGGAGAGCCAGCCGCGCGTCGATCTCTTCGATGCGCGCGGTCAAGTCCGCCACGACCTGGCGCTGTTTCTCGACGACATCGGCGGGCGCCTTGCTCAGGAACCCCTGGTTCGCCAGCTTTGCCGATGCGCGCGCCATCTCCTGCCCGGCGGCCTTCTTCTCCGATTCCAGCCGCTCGATCTCGCGCGTCACTCCGGCGGCATCGCCCAGCTCCAGGTACAGCGTTCCCGCGGCGGTCTGCGCGGTGAGGGCCCTGCGACCTTCCTCCGGGGCGGCGCTCAGGATTTCGAGCGTCTCGATGCGCCCGAGATTCTTGATTGCCTCTTCGTTTCGCCTCACCACGTCCGCCATCTGAGCGGACTCGGCGGCGAGCATGAAGGGCAGCCGTTTCGAGGGCGGCATCCCGGCGTCGGCGCGCAGGTTTCTGGCTCGCGTCACGACGTCCTGCACGACAGCCATCTCGGCCTCGGCGGCGTCATTGACCATCGTCTCGTCGAAGACTGCGTACGGGGCGACCATCACGGACGGAGCCCTCGAGGGGCGGGCCGCTTCGGGAAGGGCCTGCCAGATCTCCTCGGTCACGAACGGCATCATCGGATGCAGCAGGCGCAGGGTGCACTCGAGCACTCCCGCAAGGATGCTGCGCACGGCGGGCGCCTCGTCCGTCTTCAGGCGCGGCTTGGCCATCTCGACGTACCAGTCGCAGTACTCGCTCCAGATGAAGTCGTAGAGCGCGTGCGCCGCGACGTCCATATCATACGACCCGAGCGCCTCGTTGACCGTCTGGATGGTCTTGGCCAGCCGCGAGAGAATCCAGCGGTCCTCGACGCGCAGATGCTCGTGCGAGGGCAGCCCGCCGAAGACGTCGGACGGGTCAATGTTCATCAGCACGAAACGGCTGGCGTTCCAGATCTTGTTCGCGAAGTTGCGCGCCTGCTCGACACGGGCCGACTCGGCCCGGACATCGGTCGACCCGCACTCGCGGCACTGCGCGGTGTAGGGGGTCAGGGTGCTGTTCACCTTGCCGCAGTTGCGGCACTCGAAGGCAACACTGAAGCGCATGTCCTGGCTCTTGCCGGCCTGCTCGACCAGCGCGAACCGCAGCGCGTCCGTGCCATAGCGGTCAATCAGCTCGAGCGGGTCCACGCCCGTCCCGAGCGACTTGGACATCCGCTGGCCTTCCTGGTTCATCACCGTCGCGTAGATGTAGACATCGCGGAACGGGATCTCGTTCAGGAAGTGCATGCTGGCGACGATCATGCGCGCGACCCAGAGATAGATGATGTCGCGCGCTGTTGTGAGAACAGTCGTGGGATGGAAGCACTCCAGGTCCGGGTTCTCGTCGGGCCAGCCCATGGTCGCGAAGGTCCACAGAGCGCTCGAAAACCAGGTGTCGAGCACGTCCGGGTCCTGGACGATGCGCGTGCCGCCGCAGTCCGGGCAGGCTTCGGGCTTCTCCCGCGCGACGATGACTTTCAGGCTCGAAACCCGCGTCTTGCCCCAGTCAACGCTGAACTCCTCGCCGGGAACCGGGGTCTCGGCTTCGACGATGCGTTTGCCGTTGCAGTCCAAACAGTAGTAGGCGGGGATGCGGTGCCCCCACCAGAGCTGCCTGCTGATGCACCAGTCGCGGATGCTCTCCATCCAGTTGAGATACAGCTTCGAGAAGCGGTCGGGGAAGAAGCGCACTTCGCCGCTCTTGACGACGTCCATCGCCGGGCCGGCAAGCTCTTCCATCCGCACGAACCACTGCTCGAGCAGCAGCGGCTCGATGACGGTGTGGCAGCGGGCGCAGGTGTTCACGGAAAGCTGATACGGTTCCACCTTGCGCAGCACGCCGAGGGCTTCGAGCTCGCGGACAAGCTCGTCCCGCGCCTCGTAGCGCTCCTTGCCCGCGTACTTTCCGGCGTCTTCGGTCATGACAGCGTCGGTGCCGATAACGCTGACAGAGGGAAGGTTGTGCCGCCGCCCGATCTCGAAGTCGTTCGGGTCGTGCGCGGGAGTCACCTTCACCGCGCCGGTGCCAAACTCGGGGTCGGCATAGTCGTCGGCGACGATCGGCAGCGGACGGTTCATCACAGGCAGGACGACGTTCTTGCCGACGATGTCCGTGTAGCGGGCGTCCTTCGGGTTGACCGCCACGGCCGTGTCGCCGAGCATCGTTTCCGGCCGGGTGGTGGCGACGGTCACATGCCCCCCGCCGCCCTCCAGCGGGTAGTCTATGTGGTAGAGTTGAGCGTCCCTGTCCTCGTACTCGATCTCGATGTCGGAGATGGCTGTGGAGCAGCGCGGGCACCAGTTGATGACCCGCTCGCCGCGGTAGATATGCCCTTCCTCGTGGAGCCGCACGAAGTGCTCGGTTACGGCCCTGTGGTATCCCTCGTCGAGCGTGAAGCGGCTGCGCTCCCAGTCGAAGCTGTAGCCCATCTTGCGGAACTGCTGGAAGATGGTGCCGCCGTACTGCTCCTTCCACTGCCAGACGCGCTCCAGGAACTTCTCGCGTCCCAGGTCATGCCTGGTGAGGCCCTCGCGGGCGAGGTCGCGCTCCACGGCGTTCTGAGTGGCGATGCCGGCGTGATCCATGCCGGGCAGGCAGAGGGTCTCATATCCGTGCATGCGCTTCCAGCGCGCCAGCACGTCCTGCAGGGTGTAGCACAGAGCGTGGCCGATGTGCAGGGACCCCGTGACGTTCGGAGGCGGAATGGTGATCGAGAACTTCTCGCGCTTTGGATCGGCGGCGGCGTGGAAGTACCCTTCGCGATCCCAGGCTTCGTACCAGCGCTCTTCGGAGGATTTCGGGTCGTAGGTCTTGCTGAGCTCGGGCATCGTTAGCGGCCGGCTTCAGAAGCGAAGACGTGGGGAACCGATTTCCCCTTTTCCATCCCGAACGCCCACTTCAGCCCGCCGAGAATGTGCTGCTGGAACTCCTTGCTCTCCCAGACTTCGTCGCGATGACCGAGAGCCGTGTAGAAGACCTTCCCCTTGCCGTAGTCCTTGCACCACGCGAGAAGAAAGTCCTCCGGCTGACCGGCCTCGGGGTGCCCGTCGTCGGGATGCCTGTCGAGCGAGAGCAGCACGTGCACCTTCGAGCGTTCGTTCTCTATGTGCTCGTAGATCTCGTCGTACACCTTGTACGGGGTCTTGAGATGCTTCGTGGCGGGGTGCGAGGGGTCTTCCACAATCGCCGCGACCTCGCACTGATGCCCGTGCGTCTTGAACTGACCGCCGATCATGTGGATATAGCTCTTGTCGCCGCGAATCTGACCGGGATGATAGGTGTCCGTCGCGGCGTGCGACCCGAGGAATGCGTGCCCGGACTTGATCCAGTAGAGGAACGAATACAGGTTCGGGATGCCCAGGTTTCCGGTGGTGTTGGCGAAGAAGACTCCGTCGTAGTCCTTCAGGCCCGTGAGCGTGAGCATGCTCTTGACGTCTTCCTTCGTGCGGCAGAAGTCTACCGTGAAGAAGCCGTTATCGTCCGCAAGCTTCTGCAGCACCTTTTCCGAAGTCGGAATGACGCTGTGGTAGAACCCGGCGGTGTAGGTGACGACAAGAACCCGTTTCTTTTCGCCGCCTTTGGCCCAGGCCGCCGTCGCGGAAACGAGAAGAGTGATCCCAACGAGAAGAGCAAGAATGCGATACATGTGACTGTTCCCTCGAAATTCTGAAACGCACCGGAAAAGCTCCGGCGCAGGCCCCCATCCTCCGCAGACAATCATATCCTGCCTGCGCCGAAAAACGCAAAAGGACGCCCGGCGCCGTCAGTCCGGTTTTGCGGTCTCGCCGAAGTGGCCGAAATGGGGAAGGTAGTCGCGCCAGACCTTGTTCTGGCGGCCGTCCACGAACTTCGTGAGGCTGACGAAGGGAATCCACTTTGGCCGCCGCGGCAGGCGGGCCAGCGCGAAGCCGACCTGCTGCAGCGACTTGTCGCCCTTCTTCGTGTTGCACTTGCGGCAGCAGCAGACGAGGTTCTCCCAGTCGGTGCGCCCGCCCAGCCTGCGCGGGATGACGTGATCAATGGTGAGGTCCTTGCCCGTGTGCCCGCAGTACTGGCAGGTGTACCCGTCCCGCGCGAAGATGGAGCGCCGCGACAGGCGCAGGCGCGGCATGGGCCTTCGGATATGGTACTTCAGCCGCACCACCGACGGGCTGACGAGCGCCGTCGTTGCAGAATGCACCGTGATCGAGTCCGAGTGAAGCACATCCACCTTGCCCAGGTAGATGAGCCCGATCGCACGGCGCATATTGCAGATGTTGATCGGTTCGTAATCGCTGTTAAGGACGAGAACGTCCTGATTCAGGCCTTGCATCCAGTCTTAACACATCCTGCCGGCCCTGGCGAACCCACAACCAAAAAAATCCGCTCCTCAGTCGTTCGAGAGGAAGCGGATTTCACGCGCGCACGTATGACTTGACAGATCTGTAATGCCGGAAGACCGACTGCTCGTAGACCTGAGATCTGCCCTGAGTGAGAGGCGCGCCCTGATTATGCTGCCTGCCAGCTCTATTCATACCAGCAAATGATTCCTGCGGGGGCGTACTCAAAAACCCCGGCCGGAAGGCCGGGGCGCCCCAACGTATGCATTATAGAAACCAGCAGGCCGCACTGTCAAGGGAAACCGGTGTCCGGGGGCGCGCGCAAACGCCATCTGCGTCAGCGAGACGCCGCGCGTTTGCTTCGCTGGTGGAGGTCTTGACCTGCCCCCAATGTTTGGTCCACATGTTGTGTCACAGATTCCGTGAATCTCAGGCCGCTGCATTCAGCAGCCTGGCGGCCGGCGCTGGAGCCCTGTAGCCCAGTGCACTGT
>JAGVUD010000496.1 GCA_019136435.1 Armatimonadota bacterium
CGGCGCATAACCGGACGCTTCCGAGACGACCCGGAACTGGTAGTTGCGCCCGCTGGGCAGGCCCGTGAGCGCCACGGTATGCGACGTGGACGCCGGGGCGGCATCGGCCGCCGAGCTGCCGTAGGCGAAATCGAACCCGTACTCCACCCGGCCGCTGGCGGGCACATCTGTCGTCCAGGTGATCGTGGCGGAGGTCTCGGTGACGTTTTCCGCCCGCGGGCCGGAGATGACGCGCACAGCGCTGGCGGAAGGCACGACAAATCCCCGGTCCGCGGAGAACGAATCGCCGTCGTCCACGGTGCCCGTACGCACGCGATAGTGATAGGCGGCGCCCGGCTGAAGCCCTGTCAGAATGTGTTCATGCGAGGTTGACGCGGCCGCCTCGCGGGCTGTCACCTGCCCGTATGCCGTGCCCGGGCCGTACATCACCAGGCCCCGGGAGGCGATGTTTGTCGTGTAGCTGATTCTGATGGAGCCGGGGGCGGCGTAGCTCGCGACGGGAGTCGAGATGACCGGCCGCGCGGGCTTGGCGTAGTTCTTGAACGTGTTGTAGGGAGGCTTCGGGGTCAGGTCCTTGTTCATGAGGCCGTAGCCGGCCTCCCACGGAAACTCGTTTGCGGTGTGCCAGGTGGCGATGCGCACGTAGTCGTAATCGTCCGAGGTGAGGGTGTTGAAGTAGTCGGTCACATAGCCCTGATACGCCGGGTAGCTGCCGGAGTCCATGGAGTAGCCGTACTCCGTGATCCAGACCTTCACGTGAGTGTCACCGTGCGCGTCGAGCGTGGAGCGGATGTCGTCGAGCTTGAAGGTGTCCAGTTCGGCCGCCGAGTACGGGTGGTCCGCGACAGCATCGAAATACCCCTGTCCGCCGTGGCTGTAGATCCCCTCGATGAAATACGCCGCGTGCCCGGGGCCGCCATCGTCAATGCCGGTCGTGGACATCTGCGAGGTGGGGTCGGCGAGCTTCACATTCCTGTACGCCCGGATCATCCAGGGCGTGTAGAGGTCGAAGCGGCTGTAGGAGGGCGGGTTCAGAAGCGCCGTGTACCATCCGTAGCCGTTCGCCTCGTTCCAGAACTCGTAGTAGCGCGCCCGGCCGCGAAAGCGCCGCGCGACATCGAAGCACCACTGGTCGAACACCGGCGTGTACTCGGGGCCTACGGGGTATCTGGCTTCGGGAACAGCCACGGCGGGGTCCACATAGTCCGGCAGCGCCCAGGTGGGCGTGCTGTTGATGAGGATGAGCGGCTCGATGTTGTTGTCCAGGCAGAGCTTGACCCAGCGGTCTATCTCCGTCCAGTCGCGAACGCCAGGCGAAGGCTCGATGACGTCCCAGTTGATGCCCAGACGGGCAGACGCGCACCCGGCTTCCGCCATCTTCTGAAAGAGCAGAGGATCCCAGACGTACCTGTCATAGCCCCACCAGTCCATGGGTGTCGGGTTCATTCCGAAGATGAGCGGGCGGTTGTTCGCGGCCGTAACAGCGCCGGCGGCGAGGCTGAAAAGCAGAAAGACAAGGACGAGAGTTCGTGCTGAGGCCAGCTTCATACGGTTTCCCCTTGCGAGACGCGTGTGAACGTGCTGCGCGCCCTTGCAGCAGGATACTACTCGGCGGCGCTCAGGTCAAACGCCATTCTCATTCTGCAGGATCTGCGCTCCTGCAAGCGCGTCCGACGGCGCTTTGCTCCGAGCCCGGGGGCATACACGTCATGCCGGGCTTGATCCGGCATCCAGTCCGGGTCCGTTTCGGGAACAAGATTCCCGAAACACCGGTGGCGCGCTCACCGATCTTGCAGTATCTGTGCTCCTGCAAATCCGTCCGCCGGAGCTTTGCTCCCACGGACAGGGAGTCCGGCAGCAGAGATGCCGGACATCGGGCGGGAGCGAGCGCGGGCTGTTCTACAGCTTCGCGGACAGCCAGTCGAGCACGGCGCGGCGCATGGCGGCCGTCTCCATGTGCCCGCAGGGGTAACGCAGCAGCTTCCAGTTTTCGGGCGCGCCCGCATCGGCGTACACCTGCCGCAGGGCGCTGTCCACTGTGTCCAGACCCTTAACCGGAGTCAGCCCGTCGTAGAGGCCGGCCAGCGACAGGTGGGCGCGCGGGGCGATGAGCGCGTTGATGGACGCGGTGTCCCACCCCTCCTTCAGAAGGCGCGGGACGTAGTAGTAGATGCCGTGATAATCCAGCCCGCCCGCCTCGATCAGGGCGTGAAAGTCGGTCAGGCAGCAGAGGTCCACGCACACCCTCACCCGCTCGTCCAGCGCCGCATGCCACCACGCCATCGTCGAGCCCATGCTGAGGCCCATCGAGGCGATGCGCGCCGGGTCCACATCATCGCGCGAAACGAGATAGTCCGTCGCGCGGACGGTGTCGAACACCATCATCCCCCAGAGCACCCGCCCGTTCCAGAGCATCTCCTTGAACAGGGCGCTTTCCGCGCGGCCGCGGCGCTCCCCGAAGTTCCAGGCGTCAATGGCGAAGGTATGGATGCCGAGAGGCGCGAGCGCTTCGGCATACGGAGGGCTCTGCAGCGCCGGGCGATGCCGGATGGCTTCGTCCTTGCCCGTGACCGCATCGCCGCCGTGGGCGTGGTTGTACACCACCGCCGGCGCCGGCCCCCGCGCCGATTTGCTGCGGCAGAAATACGCGGGTACCGGCTCGATTCCGTTCAGTTCCAGAACGAGCTTCTGGAGGGTGTACGACGGGAAGTCTTCCTCGCCGATCACTTCGGCCGTCACGGGCGCATCGGCGCCGGGCAGGTCGCCGAGAAGCGACCAGAGACGACTGCGCTGTTGATTCTGGCTGGCGCTGTCAATCACGGATGGTATCCAATCGTGTTCACTTCACGGGCTTCAGCAGAATCCCGTCCAGCCCGAGGAAGTAGCCCTTGCTCTGCTCGTTCTTGCCGAGGTTCCTGAAAGTCAGCTTGTGCTCGCCCGCGGTCAGTTCGGCCCGGCCGAGCGTCCCCTGCCAGGCAGTGACTGCGGGATTCATGAAGTCCACCCGTCCGCCCAGTTCCTTGCCGACTCGGGCGTGAACCAGAGCTGCCCGTCGCCCATCCCCACGCCCTGCTGCACGCTCAGCTTGCCCGCGGGAGTCGAAACCGCGCCCTGCAGCAGAGACTCCATCTGAATGATGGCGGTGGGGTCGAACTCGAGGCGATCCTTGCCCGGCGGAATGGTGGTGAAACGCTTGTGCGGCTCGGTCTGATACCAGTAGGCGACGGTCGAGAAGTCGTCGAAGCGCTCCACGAAGCCGCCCACGTTGTTGCGGGAGCCCTTGTGCTCGATCTCGACGCGCAGGCTCTTCGTGAACGGGATGGGGTCGGGCAGGTGCCAGCGGTACACGGTGGAGCGGTCTCCGGTGTTGAAGCCCTCGAAGATGGGCACCCCGTAGAAAGGCCCGTCGAACTTGCGGAAGCCCCAGCCGTCGCAGAAGTAGTCCTCGGTGCCCGTGCCCTTGAGCGAAGGCTCCTTCTCGCCGTCTATGAAGAAGAAGTCGTCGCCCTCGCCGTACCATCCGGGCTCGTTGAGCCGAACCGACTGCACAGTGCCGACGTAGTGCCCCTTGCCCACGGCGTCGAGGATCAGGTAGTTCGGCCCGGGCTTGCAGGGGACTTCCTGGCGATACTGCGCGTGGAAGTATGCGGTGTTGGCCGGAAGAGACTTCTTCGCCTGCCAGTCAATGTAATAGTAGAACGAGTTGACGCGCGAGAAGCCGTCGTTCGTAACCGTTATGCGCGCGGACTTGCCAAACGGCATCGGCCAGTAGCAGTTGCGCCCGCGCCCGTCGCTGGAGACGCGCACGGGAATCGAGTTAACATAAACATCCATTCCGTGCCCGGCCGCGAAGAAGTCCCCGATGGGACACTCGACGCTGGGTTCCTTCTCCCCGTCCCAGTACATCCGCAGGGTCAGCAGTTTGGAGTAGAACTTGTCGCGGGCGGAGATGGTGAACCAGATATGCGCGATCTGCCCCGGGCCTTTGAGATCGGCCAGCGTCAGGGTCTGCCCGGGCTCGATGGGCCGGAAGTCGGCGTTGCCGTTGTGCCAGTCGGGGTCGGTGCTGGAAGCGCGCATGGCGCGGAAGTCCTTGAGCTCGGCCAGACATCCGAGCGGATTGCCGTCGCCGATGGCCGCGAGCAGAGGCGCAGCAGCGATGGCCGAGATCAGCAGAACAGCGAACAGGCGTGTGACAGCTCTCATTGGTTACCTCCTGAAACGGGCGCGATTACGAGCAGATTTCCACAACGCCCGCGGGATTCCTGCCGCAATACGTACGGCACGGGCGCACGCGGCAACCTGCGCAACCGCGCGCGCCCAATGCTACACTCGAGTCTGATTGTCTAGTTCTTCAGCGAGGCGATGAGGGAATCGCCGAGCGAAGTCTGGATGTCGCTCGTGACCACGACATCCACCATTTCGCCCACCCGGTGACCGGCGCCAAGAACAATGACCATGGTGTCGTCCGCCAGGTGGGCAATCCCCTCGCCCGGTTCAAGCCCCGAGCGCTCAACACAGACGCTCATCTCATCACCGCGATGATACTTCTTCATATCAGCAAATCCTCCGAGATGCCGGCGCAGGCGCAGTTAGCCCGCGCGCGGCGTGTTCGAGATTCAGAAAACAGCAAGAGAAGCTTGCGAAAAACCTGGGTAAACGGGCAGAAGCGATCGGCAGTCAGAGGGTGAACCGGGAGAGGATGGAGCAGGCGGCCTGAAGGCCGCTCTCCATATAACACGAGCACACGCAGATTGGGGCTGCAGGATATCAAATCGGTATGCCTCAAATGCCCGGCGCCGCTCTCAGCACCGGAGCCCTCTCCCACCCTGTTGGCCAATTATACCACTTCGGTCCCATGGGAAGTTCCTTTTGGGCACTATTTGGACGAATTCTTCCCGGGTGTTTCAGGACGCCCGGCGGGCCCGGAACATCTGCACAAGCGCGCGCCCGATTCCCGAGAAGGCGCGCCGCGAATACGCCCCGCCGCCCGATCCGGAGTCCACCTTTCGCAGCCATTCACGCGGCGGCATCAGGACAAAATCGAGGTATCTGCCCTTGTTCTCCCACCCGTCCATCATGATGAGGCGCGAGAGGGTCATGGCGGCGTGTCCGCCCGAGTCCGCCAGCGCGAGCGCCGTCGCCCGGCGGCGCAGCCAGCCCGGCCGCCGCTGCTTGAGAACTCGGACAATCTGCTCCGGCGCCGCAAAGCCCACCCGTCTCTTCGCCGCATCGAGAGCGGCAAGGAGTTCTTCGACGACATTCAGGCGCGTGGCGTGGTCCACAACAATGCCCCAGCCTTCGCGGTCGAGGCGCGCAAACGCCAGCGCGATATCGAGCAGGTGCGATGCCTCCTTCAGCCCGTGGTGCAAAACGGCGTGAAGCGCCAGATGAAGGGCGCTGTCCGCCGCGCCGAGCACCGGAACCGCGCGGCCGGCAATCTCCATGCGCTCGAGCCCGTCCCACAGGACATCCTCTCCCGGCAGCGGCACGGTGCCGAGCAGATTCCAGTGCACTTCGAGCATCGCCACGCACGGATCGAACTTGAGCATCACGGCGTGCGTGATCCTGAGGTACTCGGGGATCATGTCCTCTCTCAGGCGCCAGCCTTCTTCAGCAAGGACGTCGAGGGACTTCCGGAAGAAGTGCGGCCGGATGAGTATGTCAATGTCGGACATCGGGCGTGAACCGGGATCGGAGTAGAGGATATCGGCGACGGACGGGCCCTTCAGCAGGGCCCAGGGAATCTTCTCTTTGTCGAGCGCCGCCCCGATCTGCGAGAGGTCGAGGTGAACAAGCGCGCTGGCGGCGACGGACTGCCGCCACTGCCCTTCGAGCCGCGCCGCGGCGCCGGCGGGGATGGCCGCCTGCAGCCCTTCGTCGCGGATGGCTGTCCAGATGGCCCCGGACAGCCTGCGGGCGCGCGCTTCGGCGCACCAAGGCTCCCAGCCGTCCACGCGCGAGATGAGCGACGCCAGAGCGGCATCGCGGCCTCGCGCGGTGAGAAGCGCGGCGACCCACTCGTCCCAGGTTGACCGTTCGCGTTCCAAAGGCAGTCTACGCATTCCGGCGCTCGGGGGAGAGTGCGTCCCCGGCAACCCGTTCCGCTGGCTCCGCGGCCGCCCGCCTGCGCGCGACAGACACGCGGCAGGCCCATCGGCTGGGGCCCAGGTAGTCCCCGTCTTCCAGAGCGGCCATCGCCGAGCACCGCCCGCAGTATGCCCGATGCTCGCAGTTGACGCACTCGCCGGCCAGATCGGCAACCCGCAGGCCGCGATATCTCAGCATCAGGGGAGAGCGCCACCAGATATCGGCCAGCGAGTCCTCGCGAATGTTTCCCGCCGAAACAGGGTTGGATATGCAGGGCTGAACCTCGCCCACGGGAGATATGGAAAGGGTGCGCCGCGCCGCGCCGCACAGATCGCTGTCGAGGCCGGAGGCATCCGAGGCTTCGGGCAGGGCGCGGTAGGCGAGATGCGGTGTCCGGAACACCTCGACAAGCTCCTCATCGTTCAGGCGGTGCACGAGCGGCGATACCGACCCGTCGTTTCCGGGTACGATATCCGTATCGAGCCGAAGCACCGCACCCAGGTCGTCCGCCAGCCGCTGCAGTTGCTCGATCTGCCGAAAGTTGCACGACATGACCGGCGTCTTGACAGTCACATGCAGGCCGCGGCCGCACAGCCCGCGTATCGCCGCGACGGTTTGCTCCCAAGACCCCTGCATGCCGGTCACCCCGTCGTGTATCTCCGGGCAGGCCGCATAGACGCTGATATGAACGTCGGACGGCCACAGATCGGCAAGACGCGCGATGTAAGCATCGTCGAGCAACAGCCCGTTTGTGAGCAGCTTCAGCGCGAAACCTTTCTGGCGCGCGCGGGCGATGAGGTCGAAAACGTCGCTTCGGAGGAAGATCTCTCCGCCGGTGAACGAGAGCCAGAGCCCCCCGAGCGCGGCCAGTTCGTCAATCGCCCGAAGCCATTCGGGCGTCGCAAGTTCGCCGCCGCCGTCGTAGCAGTGAAGGTAGCAGTGCGCGCACCGCAGATTGCAGCGGTGGGTGAGTTCGAACATCGCCCCCACCGGGATGTTCTCCCGTCCTGCCGCCGACACGAAGGTTTCGTATGAACAGGCTTCCAAAGTTGCAGTCAGTCACTCAAGAGCATCGGGCGGCGCCCGGCATCAGGCGACAGAACCCAGAGCTTCGCGAATCTCATCCCACATTCGCGGCCCCAGAGCGAACCGCAGGCGAATCGCCCTGACGCTGGCAGCGATCTCCGCAGCCGCATGCCAGACAGCAGCCAGCTCCTCGCTCGTCAGTCCGGCAACCTGAACCTGCGGCCACATCAGCCGGAGCGCCTCTCCCGGCCCGATAGCCTCCGCCGAAGTATCGGCAGACTTGACCGGCACGACGAGCGCCGCGAGAGGGCAGGTCACGTCGCGCCCGTCCCAGAAGGGCGTTCCGTGCGCAACGGCCGACGGTTGCCCCAGGCGCAATCCTATCAGTTCATCGCCTATCGCGCAAGCGCTGTTGGCGCGTGCGCCCGCAGCAGCGGCCGCTGCCGCGATGGTGGACTTGCCCGCTCCGCTGGGGCCGAACACGGCATACGCGCGCCCGTCCGTCACGATTCCCGCCGCGTGCAGAAGGAACGAGCCCGCGCGCGCGCCCTCCAGCGTGAAGAGCACCCGGAGCAGGCTGTCGAGAGGGTGCAGGGAAAGCGGGCACTGGAGTTCGGCGGCTCTTCGGGGGATGTCAACGGAGGCGCCAAACCAGCCGCCGTCCATGCCGAGCCGCTCGCCGTCGCGGCGGACAGGGACGGGGGTGCGGTCCACCTCTTCCATCCGCTCGAACGCGGGCGGCAGGGAACCGGCGATCCGGACGGTCACCCTCCACGCCCCCAAGCTGTGCGGATCAGGCGTCGTGCGCCGGAACGGGGCGTAGGCTTTCTCCATGAGGCCCGCAAGGGGGCCGGCAGGGACACTGATAGAAACGGCGAAGGACCCGAACCCCAGTTCCGTCACGCTTCCGGCCCACCCCCGGAGCGGACGGTAAGGGGCCAGGCCCTCCGCCGCAATTCTCTGGTGGTCAGGTTCTTACTGAACCACGAACTGCATACTGGCAACCGGCTCAGTGCCGCCGTCGAGATATGCCTCGACCTTCCAGGTGCCCTTGAGGCGCTGAATCCAGGTGCCCGCCACGGGCAACTCGCCCCAGACGGAGGTCTGATTCCTGCGAGCCTCGATAACCTGAACGCGAAGGTCCTGTCCGTTAACGCTGACGCTCTCCGGCTCGCCGCGCCGCGGTCTCTTGCCCGTGAAAGCGGTGCTGACCGTCTGGTACAGCGCTCCCTCGGGGCTGATGAACTTCAACTGCTGCACGTGAACGCCCGGTTTGACGTTGGCGTAGTTGACCACGGTCTTGAGCGAGTAGATGTCGGTCGTCGAGAACGGATCGGCGGTCTGCAGCTTGCCGTTCTCGCCGGCGATAACACCCATGACGTACATTGACTTCGCATCCGCGCCCGCGGTATCGGCGAGCACGGACGCCGCCGTGGCCAGAATCAGACCCGCGACACAGAGCGCCAGGAACTTGTTCTGCACTTTCATCATTGTCACTTCTCCAGTTGTATTGGAACTCCCGGTAAGAGCGGGGGTGTATCCACCTTCTGCACGCCCACGCTGATGATTCTATTGAGCCCAGCCAAGAGTTAAGAAAGGATGCGTATCAAGACTATAGGGACCCGCGGATCGCCCGGGCGGACCGTCAGGGTCCGGCGGCGGCGCTCCGCAGTCGAGACCCTCTACATAACGGGCCTCGAGTCGCACACATAGCTCTGGAGCGGCTGCTTTGCACAGCTTGGCGCCTGAGCCTGCGTGACAGACTGGAAGCTGTCTTCCCAGACAATTGACGGCTTCTCGTATTCCTTTTCCAGTTGATCCATCTGGCGATCGGTGTCAGCCATATGGGGTATCTCCTTTCTGAGTGACAGCCATTGCCCCGCTCTCTTGCAGGAAAGCAGTGCAACGGGAAATCACCCCCAGCGC
>JAGVUD010000334.1 GCA_019136435.1 Armatimonadota bacterium
TGGATTCTGAACCCGGACGCCGGCCTGCTGAACGCGGGCTGGCGCGCGGCTCTGACAAGCTGGTCGGGGATCAATCCGCCGAACTGGCTTGCGAGCGAGCAGTGGGCGAAGCCGGCGCTGATTCTGATGGGCTTGTGGGGAGCGGGCGGGGGCATGATTTTGTGGCTCGCCGGACTGCAGGGGGTTCCGCAGCACCTGTACGAGGCGGCCGAGCTTGACGGCGCCTCGCCCCTGATGCAGTTCCGGCATGTGACTCTGCCGATGCTGACGCCGTACATCTTCTTCAACCTGATTATGGGCACCATCGGGGCGCTTCAGACGTTCGAGAATGTTTACATCATGACGGGTGGCGGGCCGGTGGACTCGACGCGCGTGCCCGTTCTGTATCTGTTCGACAACGCGTTCCGGTATTTCAACATGGGCTACGCTTCCGCCATCGCGTGGGTGCTGTTTCTGATTGTGCTGGGGCTCACTCTGCTGCAGCTCCGGCTCGCGCCGCGCTGGGTCCACTACGAGGCGGAGAAGAAATGAAGCAGGGCGTCGTGGGAGTCCGGAAGGTTTGGACGATGTATGAGGTCTGACGAGATACGTGGAGCCGCTGGCAAGTGCCTGCTGTTCACGGCGCATGCTGTGCGGTAAATGAACCGGCCGTCACGCATGATATCTACAGCGGAGGTGCAGGAGGTCCTTGATGGCGGCGTTGTTGTCGAGGACTATCCCAATGACGCGAGAGGCCACAGTTGCCTGGTTGCGGGCAATACGTCTTCTTCGCGCATGCTGCATGTCGTATGCGCGCCTCGTGCTGATTATGTGGCAAGAGTGACTGCTTACGTCCCCGATCCGTCGCAGTGGTCAGAAGACGGACTGCGGCGAAAGGAATAACAGAATGAACTGCTGTCACTGCCGATCCGGTCTGAATCGTGGCACGGCGGACTACACCGGGAGCCGCGGTGGGTATCTGATCGTCTTGCGCGATGTGCCGGCGTGGACGTGCCCTCAGTGTGGCGAAGCGCTGTTCGAGGAGAGTGTAGTCGAGCGCATTCAGGAGGTGCTTGCGCACATTGACGAACAAGCCGGCCGCTTGCGAGACGTGGCTTGACAGTACGCGATCACGGCAGGCGACGGGAGCGGGCCGATGCTCAGCCCGCGTCGGAGCAAGACGAGATTCGTCGCGGCTTCGAGTTGCTGAGCGAGTTACCCGGGGAATGCGACGTGGATTGCGTATTTGAGGCCCAGCGGGAGGTAGTCCAGGGCGAAGGTGACATATGGAAAGACCGGGGCTGGCGGCGCTCGCCAGGCAGATAGCCGACGAAATGGAGAAGGAGACGTACGACTACTGGCGCTCCCAGCCTTTTCCGCTTGCCTACCAGCGTGTGTTCGACGGCGAGCAGGTGCAGGTGGAAATCACACTGCAGGAGAGGAACAAGGACTACATCCAAGTCGGTGTTACCGTCGATGACGGCGGTGCGTCGGCCTACTATCCCGCTGGCTGGAGCACGGTGATATACCGCGAGGGCGCCCAGCGGCGGTACGATCCTCTCGAAGAGGACGTCACTGGCTGCCCGGTCGGCATCGCGATTCTCGTGCTGGCGCTAACCGGCCTGCTGGCGATCGTGGCGTTGCTCATTGGCTGGCTGAGGGTCAACGTGTGAATAACGTGGATTCAGACGTGAAGCCGCCCGAACTGGACAGAAGAGCTTCATCGTTGAAGATCGTCACTCTGACGGAACTACGAAGGCACTTCGGGCGCATCTTCCGGGAGGTGGAGCAGGGACAGCGATTCGTCATTACAAGGCGTGGAAGACCGATTGCTGACCTCGTTCCGGCCGGGCAACCACCTCAGGCCCCTGGCGGCAAGGACTGCATGCAATGAGCCCTCAACCGTCAGACGCCGGCCGCGCGGCGCGCATCATCATCCACACCGACGGCGCCTGCTCTGGGAACCCCGGCCCGGGCGGATGGGCGGCGGTGCTGACTTCCGGAAAGCACCGCCGCGAGATCTCGGGCGGGTTTCGCCGCACCACCAACAACCGCATGGAGATCATCGCCGTCATCGAGGCGCTCAAGCGCATCAAGCGGCCGTCGAAAGTCACCGTGTACTCCGACTCTCAGTATGTCGTCAACGCGATGTCGAAGGGCTGGGCCGAGCGCTGGCGGGCAAACGGCTGGAAGCGAACGTCGAAGGAGAAAGCCCTCAACCCCGACCTGTGGGCGGAGCTTCTTGACCAGGCCGCCCGGCACGATATAGAGTTTCGATGGGTGCGCGGGCACGACGGAGACGAGGAGAACGAACTGTGCGACAGGCTGTCGGTGCAGGCATCGAAGGTAGAGGATTTGCCCGAAGACGAAGGGTACGTTGAGCAGAAATGACTGAACCATCCGCACATCAGGGCTGGCGGGCACGCAAGCGCCGGGCCGAGCGCAGGCGGCAGGTTATGCTGCACACCGCGCTGGTGCTCGGGTCGGCAATCTTCATCCTGCCCTTCCTCTGGCTGCTTTCCACTTCGCTCAAGTACGACGACCAGATGAAGGCCTTCCCGCCGCAGTTCGTCCCCATGAAGTCCGTCACGGTGCGGACGGGCGGCGAGGAGCAGAACGTCTATCGCACCCCGGATGGAACCCGCGTCACCGTCACGGCAAAGCAGCCCGGAGGGCGCGTCAGTGTTCTGCCGCTTGGCGTCAGCGATCCAGCGAAGGCGCAGAGCCTGCTCGAGTCCTCGCTCGAACAGGAGCGAGTCTTTCGCCCGCGCTGGGAGAACTACACCGAGGCGCTCGAGTTCCTGCCGCCCGAGTACCTGCGCGGTCTGCTGCCGCTCTGGAACACGCTCTATATCACCGCGCTGTCCATTCTGGGGCTGCTGTTTTCGAGTTCGCTCGCGGCGTACGCATTCGCGCGTCTGCGATGGCCGGGCAGGGACACGTTCTTCGTCATCCTGCTCGCAACCATGATGCTCCCGGCGGCGGTCACCATGCTGCCGGTGTTCCTCATCTTCCGCTGGCTCGGCTGGATAGACACGCTTCGCCCGCTCTGGGCGCCGGCGTTTCTCGGCAGCGCGTTCAACATCTTCCTGCTGCGGCAGTTCTTCATGACCATCCCGATGGAGCTGGAGGAAGCCGCCAAGATTGACGGAAGCTCCCCGTTCACCACCTACTGGCGAATCATGCTTCCGCTCATCAAGCCCGCGCTCGCGGCGGTCACGATTATGGCGTTCATGGGGAGCTGGAACAACTTCATGGGGCCGCTCATCTACATCAATTCGCCCCAGAAGATGCCGCTGTCCTACGCGCTCTATCTGTTCCAGGGGGCACACGGCGGAGAGCAGGGCATGCTCATGGCCGCCTCGACGCTCGTGATGCTGCCCGTGCTGCTCGTATTCTTCTTCACGCAGCGCTACTTCATCCAGGGGATTACACTCACAGGGCTGAAGGGCTGAGTGCCGCTTGATCGTGCGTGAGGCCCCTCACGCACGGAACCCTACCCCCGGGACTTCAGTCCCGCCTCCGGTCTCGCTGCGGGCGGGGACGGATGTACCAGGAGAATCCGGGGCGAGTGAGACACCTCACTCGCCATCAGTTAGCCGTCTGACGCACATGTGACCATAGAGTTTTTCCGCCGCGATTACTGCCCTCACTGACAGAAACTGACAGTCGCGCCGGTGATAATAGGGCCCACAGGCCTCAAAGCGGGCGGAAGGAGGACATCGGCGATGGCATTTGTCAGAAGAGACTTCATCAAGGGACTCGCGGCGCTGACGGGCTGGGGGGCGCTGGCTCCCGCGGCTGCGTTGGCTCGTGCGCCCGCGCCGCGCGGCGGGGCGGCGCCGGTTCTGGCGTGCCACGTTGCCGGCACCAGCCACAGCAGTGTGCGCGCCTTCGAGGCGGATCTCTCGCCGGGCGACCGGTTGCGCCTGCAGCGCGAGCCGGACAATCCGCACGACTGGCTGGCGGTGCTGGTTCTGGACGGGCGCAGGCGCAAGCTCGGCTACATTCCCCGCGCAAAGAACGAGATGCTCGCGCGTCTGCTGGACTGCGGCAGCGAGTTCTCGGTGACGCTGACAGAAAAGACCTGGCTCGGCGACTGGCTGAAGCTCGACATCGAGCTGTACCCGGCCTAGCCGGCCTATGGAGTGCGGAAGCGACAGCTTCCGCTTTGCTGTCGCGACTGGTGTCTCACCTGTCATTGCGACAAGGCCGGAGCCGGGTGGGGACACCCGGGCAGATGAAAAAACGTCGTCCTGAACTTGGTTCAGGACCCACCTCTCCGGCGTCCTGGATTCCGGATCAAGTCCGGAATGACGTGACTCTCTGCTGTCGCGACGGGTGTCTCACCTGTCATTGCGACAAGGCCGGAGCCGGGTGAGGACACCCTGGTGCGTGAGAAAGGAGCGATCGAACGATGCGAAACACCGATCTGAACAGCACGTTCTTCCCTGTCGAGAGGCGGCCGGTTACCGTGCCGGGCGCGGGAGAGGTGCGCGGGCTGCAGGCGCTGGTTGACGTGGAGCGTGACCACGTGCTGTCCGTTGTCAGCGAGCACTACCGCGTCGTCACGAACCGTGAAGCGGCGGATTACGGGCGCGATTGCTTCGCGTCGGTGTTCGGAGGCGAGGCGGCGAGCGCGATGGCGGTCTATCATGTCAACCTGACCACGACTCGCTCGGCCTGCACCATGGACTTCACGCACGAAGGCAGCGAGTTCAGCCCGTTTGACAATGACCCCTGGCTGCCGTTCCTGCGCGTCACGAACAGCTACAACGGCCTGATGAGCCTGCGGTTCCGCGTCGGGTTCTGCCGGAGCATCTGCACGAACGGGATGATCTTCGACGACAGGAGCATCCAGTTTCGCTTCGAGCACAGGCGGCGCGACATCCCGCGCATCAGCTTCGTATCAGGGGCTGGGGATATGGGCGGGCTTCGGGAGCGCTTCGCGGCGGACCTGCAGCATCTGCGGGGGCGCCGGGTGAGGAAAGACCAGATGCTGCCGCTTGCCTGCCGGGTGCTGCGCGTCTGTCCGGGCGAGCAGGACAGAAAGAATGCCGCAAGATGGCGGCGGCTCGTCGCCTGGCGCGCCCGGATTGATGGGCTGACGGATTCGTATTTCCGCGAGCAGGGGGCGAACGCGTATGCTGCGCTGAGCGTGCTGACCGACTTCGCCAGCCGCCCGTCGCACGTTCACACGGGGGTTGCTATGACCGACCGGCTCCAGCGCCACAGCGCCGCGTGGATGTCCGGCTTTCTGGCCGACAGCCGCCGCCTTGGCTTCAGCGTGGAGCGCTACGTGAAGGACTACCGCGGCTACGCCGACCTTCTGAGCCGGAACTGAGGCAGGTCAGGGCTTGCCGGAGAACGGGTGGTATAATTGAAGGTACGAACCGTAATACGGCTTCTTGAGCAAAGCGGCTGGCAGCAGGTGCGCGTGCGCGGAAGTCATCGTCAGTTTGTGCACCCGGGGCGTCCGGGGGTTGTCACTGTGGCGGGTCATCTCTCCAATGAGATGCCGCCTGGCACTCTCAAGAGCATATGGCGGCAGGCGGGTATCGAGGGCGGCAGATGAAAGACTACGTTGTCATTTTTGAAAAGGGCGAAGAGGGCTGGGGCGCTTATGTCCCGGACCTTCCCGGCTGTGTGGCCGCCGGCGCGTCGCGCGAAGAGGCCGAGGCGCTTATCCGCAACGCCATCCCGCTGCACATTGATCTGATGCAGGAGCAGGGCCTCCCCGTCCCCGAGCCTTCCACCGCCGCGGCGGTCGTTAGTGTTGCCGCCTGACGCGACAACCACGATGTGCGCAGATACTCCCCGTTACCCCGATGCCCACTCTGCCCTCCTGAAACTCGGACGTCATCCTGAACTCGATTCAGGACCGACCTCTCCGGCGATCTGGGTTCCGGATCAAGTCCGGAATGACGTGAACCTCTGCTATCACGACGGGTGTCTCACCTGTCGGCGGGACGAGGCCGGAGCCGGGTGAGGACACCCGGGCAGATGAAACAACGTCATCCTGAACTCGATTCAGGACCCACCTCTCCGGCGATCTGGATTCCGGATCAAGTCCGGAATGACG
>JAGVUD010000520.1 GCA_019136435.1 Armatimonadota bacterium
AGCGGGAGGATCTGTCGGCGGCGCTCGAGATAAAGCGCGACGAGGCTCCGCGGGTGGCGGCTGCCCTGCTCGCCAGACTGCCGGTCATGGACATCGAGATTACCGACCCGGACATTCAGGACGTGATCCGCGACATCTTCCAGCGCAAGCCAGACCTGGAACCCCAGCCGCGGGAGGGGCCGTAGCGCATGGCCGCTCGAGCTTCCGCGCTTCGCAAGTGCCGCGCGGTCTTCAGCCTGCACATTCAGGATTCGTTCGCCTACCGCGCGCAGGGGATCATCTGGATCATAAGCGACACGGTGCCGACGATTACGCTGCCGCTGATGTGGCTGGCGGCTTTCGGCGCGCGGACGACGCTGAACGGGTTCACGAAAACCGAGCTGGTGGCGTACTATCTCGCGATGGCGGTCTGCACGAATCTGGTGAACGCGCACCCGTGGGAGATAGCGCACGACATCAAGGAGGGGCGGCTTTCGATCTACCTCACGCGCCCGTTTTCGTATTACTGGTTCATCTTCGCGAGCAATCTTTCGTGGAGGCTGGTGCGTACGGTGCTCTTCGTTCCGTTCTTCGCGCTGATTCTGATTATCTTCCGCAGCTATCTCGTGTGGGCCGACTACAACATCGGCGCGGACTTCTGGCTGTCGCTGACGCTGGCGCATCTGCTGAGCTATCAGATAGCCTGGACGCTGGGGCTGATGGCGTTCTACTTGATAGAGGTGGGCGGGCTGTACGAGTTCTACTATATGATCGGTGGTTTTCTGGCGGGGCAGATGGCGCCGCTTCAGATGCTTCCGGCGGCTGTCCGCGAGCTTTCGCAGGCGCTGCCGTTTGCGTATGTGCTGTGGTTTCCCGTGCAGGTGTTTCTGGGGAAGGCCAGCCGGGAGGCGTTGGTAAGCGGGCTCTGGCATCAGGTATTCTGGATTGCGGCCCTTGCGATAGGGGCGCACTTTCTGTGGCGCGCGGGGCTGAAGAGGTACACCGCCGTCGGGATATGAGGGCGGAGGCGAATAACGGGGGATGATTTTGAGCGACAGGACAGAGACGATTGCGCGGCTGGAAGAACAACTGAACTCGTTCGACGCGCGGGTGCGCAGCGACGCGCTGGGCGTGCTTCTCAGGCTGGCTTCGCGGGGCGAGATCGCCCTGCCCGCGCCCAAGCCCGAGGTGAACCTTCACTTCCACACGTTCTTCAGCTACAACGCGCACGGATGGTCGCCGAGCCGGGTAGCGTGGGAGGCGCGCAAGTACGGGCTGGAGGCCGCCGGCAAGGTGGACTTCGATGTTCTGGACGGTATGGAGGAGTTTCTGGAAGCGGCGGAGCTTCTGGGGCTCAAGGCGGTCGCGGGGCTCGAGACCCGCGTGTTCGTGAAAGAGTACGCGGCAAAGGTGATCAACTCGCCCGGCGAGCCGGGGATCGCCTACTTTATGGCGGCCGGATGCTACAGGAGGCCGGACGAAGCAAGCGAGGGGGAGGCGAGAATCACGCTCTTGAGCCTCGCGGCCACCGCCAGAAAGCGGAACGAAGAGCTGATGTCCCGGGTCAACGCCTACCTGGACCCGGTGAAGCTGGACTACGCCAACGACGTGCTGCCCCTGACTCCGTCGGGCAACGCGACCGAGCGGCATCTGCTTGCGGCGTATGACAGGCGGGCGCGGGAGGTCTTCCCGGACGAGGCGGCGCTGGCCAGGTTCTGGGGAGAGAAGCTCGAAGCTTCGCCCGAGCAGGCGCTGGCTCTGGTGCGGGACGCTGTGAAGCTGCAGGAGCAGATCCGCTCGAAGCTGATGAAGTCGGGCGGGGTGGCTTATGTGAAGCCCGACAGCGGCAGCTTCCCGGCGCTAGAGTCGGTGATCGGGATGGCGAAGGCCATCGGCGCGATTCCGTGCGCCACCTGGCTGGACGGAACCAACGCCGGCGAGGAGGACATGGACGAGATGTTCGCCCTGCTCGTCTCGAAGGGCGTGGCGGCGGCGAACGTGATTCCCGACCGCAACTGGAACATCGCCGACCCGGACCAGAAGGCGCTGAAGCTCAGACGGCTGGACGAGATGGTGCAGGCGGCGCGCAAGCATCATCTGCCTCTGTGCGTCGGAACCGAGATGAACAAGCTGGGGCTGCCGTTCGTGGACAGCTTCTCGGCGCCGGAGCTTCAGCCGTATCTGAAGGACTTCATGGACGGAGCGCACTTCTTCTGGGGACACACGATGCTCTCGCTGGCAGCCGACTATGGCTACCAGTGCCCACAGGTCGAGGACGCGTTCGGCAAGGCGCGCGTGAGAAAGAACAAGTTCTTCACGCTCGCCGGGCGGCTGCCGATGCTTCCGCCGGAGAAGCTGGCGGAGATCCGGGAGCACGAGATGGGTCCCGAGCACCTCTACGCCTGGCTGCGAAAAGCGGCACAGGGCTAGGAATCACGCGGCGTCGAGATGCCGCCCGGCGCTCTCGGCGATTCGGCTGATCTCGCGAGCCAGGCCGGCGGGCAGCGGCTCGGGCCGGTGCGACTTCAGGATATCTTCCTTCCTTGCCCGGCACCGGTCTTCGGTGCTCGGGCCGCCTGTGTCAAGCCATGCCTGATAGTAGTCGCGATCGAGCAGGCGCGGGAACCAGAGTTCGCGCCGGAAGTGATCCACGGTGTGCTGCTGATCAATGAATGTGCCGCCGGGCCCGGCCGCGCGGATGGCGTCGAGTCCGAGTGCGTCGTCGCTCACGTCCAGCTCGCGCATCGCGCTCTCGACGTAAGAGATGACCTCGGCCTGGAACGCCAGCATATCGAGGGACGAAGCCTGGTCCACGCCCGAGATTCCCATATGCCCGAAGATATCGGCGCCGGCGGCGGCGCCGAACGCCAGCGTGACTCCCGCCTCCAGCCCGGCCTGCGCGTCGGGACGCTTGGAGTCGGTGAGGCCGGCGTTGATATAGACCGGGAACCCGTAGCGCTTGCCCATCTGAGTCATAGCGACGCCGAAAATCGCCTGTTCGGGGCCGCCGAAGATAAGCTGCGTCGTGCGCATGTCGAACGCGTGGCAGATTCCGCCGTAGCACACAGGCGTGCCCGGGCGTATGACCTGGGTGATGCACACGCCTGCGAGAATCTCGGCATTCTCCTGCGCGATCGTTCCGGCAACGGTCGCCGGCGCCGACAGGCCCATCTGCGCCATCGGCCCCACCGGCACCGGAAGGTTCAGCCGCGCGGTCTCGAACAGGAGATCAACGCCGTCGAACGGGAAGCGGAGCGGGCTGATCGGCTCGAGGAACGGTGTGCAGAGCGGGTATCGCGCGGCGTCGTCTTCGGTTCCTCTCACCGCGGTCAGCATCTCGATTATGAAGCGGGCGGACGCGCGGTCGTTGAACCAGAAATGAACGGGCTTTGTGGTGTTTTCGAGCATCGCCGCGAGCACCCGCACGCAGCGGGAGGCGGGGGAGAGCTCGCGCGGGTCGGCCATCGCGCCGGGGATGCTGATTTCATCCAGCGCATCGGCAAACCGCGTGGCGGTCCTGACATCGTCAAGCGTCGCGAGACGGCGGGCGCCGCCGGGAGAATCAACGAAGAACGCCTCGCCCGCGATGCTGTTGTAGTTTCGCGCGCCCTGACCGAACGCGGCGGTCTTGTTCAGGTCACGGCCGTGGAGCGTGTACTGCCGGCCGGCCTGCGCGATGAGGCGCTCGACCAGATCGGGGCCCATGCGCGCGCGGCTGCCGGGGAAATCAACCACCGCGCCGCAATCGGCAAGACGCCGCAGCACTTCCGGGTGCGGGATGACGACGCCGATCGTCTCGAGAATCTCGAGCGAGGCGCGGTGAATGCGCTCCATCTGCGCCAAACTGAGTATCTCGCAGAGCACTCTGGCTAAGATCCCTGCGCGTGGCGCAGAATGGCGTCCACCAGGCCGGGGATGGTGTAGACTTCAGCCTCGACATCCACACGCATTCCGAGTTCGGCGGCGGTCTCCGAGGTGATCGGGCCGATGGAGGCGATCTTGGCCTGATCGAGAAGCGCCGAGAACTCTTCGTCGTCCCCGAGAAGCTGCGCGAAGTTTCGCACGGTGGATGAGCTGGTGAACGTGACCACATCCACCTGTCCCGACGCGAGCATGAGGCGCAGGTCCGCTCCATCGGCGCTGCTGATCACAGTGCGATAGCAGGGGGCGACGGTGACGGTCGCGCCGAGTTTTCGAAGCTCGTCGGGGATAACCTCGCGGGCTTCCAGCGCGCGGGCGACAAGGATGCGCGTGTCCGGCTCGATGTCGGGGAACTCCTCGACAAACGCCTCGGCGACGAACCGTCCGGGCGTGAAATCGACCCGCAGAGAGTGGGATTCGACCGCGCGCTGCGTGGCCTCGCCCATGCACGCAATGCTGACGCCGCCAAGAGCACGGACGTCCGCTCCCATTTCGAACAGGCGCCTGACGAAGAACTCCACCCCGTTGACGCTTGTGAAGACGATCCAGTCGTAATCGCCGAGCGTAATTATGGCCGCGTCCAGTTCGGAGGTGTCCTCGAGCGGGCGGCAGGAGATGACGGGGAACTCGACGACGTTCGCGCCGAGGTCGGAAAGGCGGGAGGACAACTCGCTCGCCTGCTCGCGCGCGCGGGTGACGACGATGGTCTGGCCGAAGAGCGGCCGCCGGTCGAACCAGGCGAGCTGCTCGCGCAGCCCCACGACGTCTCCGACGACGGTGACGGCGGGCGCGCTGATACCCTCCTGATCCGCAGCGGCTGCTATGGTGGCGAGGGTGGCAGTGACGGTTCTCTGCTCGGCGCGCGTGCCCCATTCGATGACCGCCGCCGGGGTTTCGGGAGCGCGGCCGTTTTCGATGAGCTTCGACGCGATTTCGGGCAGGTTCCCGACGCCCATCAGAAACACCAGCGTGTCGAGCCCTCTGGCGAGATGCTCCCAGCGCACGGAGGACTCGCCCTTGGACGGGTCTTCGTGGCCGGTGACGATGCCCAGACTCGTGGCAACACCGCGGTGCGTGACGGGGATTCCGGCGTAGGCGGGAACCCCGATGGCCGACGAGACGCCCGGGACGACATCGAACTCCACGCCAGCCTTGGCCAGCGCCTCGGCCTCTTCGCCGCCGCGTCCGAACACGAACGGGTCTCCGCCCTTGACGCGGGCGACCTTCTTGCCAGCGAGCGCCAGATCCACGAGCAGGCGGTTGATCTCGTCCTGCTTCATGGTGTGGTGCTCGGGTGTCTTGCCGACGTAAATCAACTCGGCGCTGCGCTTTGCGTGCTCGAGCAATTTCGGGTGCGCAAGGCGGTCGTAGACGAGAACATCCGCCTCCGCGATGGCGCGCGCGCCTTTCAGCGTGAGCAGGAGCGGATCGCCCGGACCCGCGCCGATCAGGTAGACTCTGCCCTTCCGGGCTGCTGTGGTATTGTGCATAAGAAGCCGATCAGACCAGCCGGCCGCTTAGCTGCGCCGGGTGGCGTGCGATTCTAGCACAATCGCACGGCGGAAGTCAGCCGGAGGCGCTTGACTCCAGAATCGCGGAAGCGCGGAACAAGAGGCAAGCGCGGAATTCGGCTTTGCGCGCATCCGTTCCTGCCGCGTCTTCGCGATTCAACGGCCCTTACCTATCGGGCGAAGCGAAACCCGTTGTACAACCAGTCGTAGTTCTGGGATTGCGGGTAGCGTCTCGCGCAGCGGGCTTCGGATTCGTGGTAGTTCCAACTGCCGCCCCGCAAGACCCGATAGATGCCCGTATGATCGAACGGGTCGCTGCTTCCCGGATAGGACACGTACCAGTTCTGGCACCACTCATAGACATTCCCGGCCATATCGTGCAGCCCGTAAGGGCTTGCCCCGGCGGGGTAGCTCCCGACAGGTGAAGTCTGAAACTGCTGATACCCCCCGCCCGCGGGGTTCGTGTCGTTCCAGTTGTTGCAGTTTTCGACGTCCCACGCGTCACCCCATGGCCACCTGCTGGAATGGCTCCCCGTCCAGCGAGCCGCCTTCTCCCACTGCGCCTCGGTTGGCAGATGCCCCCCCGCCCAGTTGCAGTACGCCTCCGCCTCGTAGTACGTCACCCCAACCACCGGGTGAGCATCCGTATGAAGCGCTGGTACTCGCCCCGCGTCACCTCGTGCTTCCCTATCCAGTAACCCGAGAGATTCACCGGATGCTGAGGACGCTCGTCGGTGGGAACATCCGGATCGCTGGCGCTATTTCCCATCAGGAAGCTGCCGGCGGGAACGAACACCATGTCGCACGGCGCAGGCGGCAGGGCGAAATCCACGCCGCCGGTGACAGTCAGAACGCTTCCGTCCCAGTCGCCGGTCACCACCAGAAAGTCCGACAGCGCGGCTTCTGCGCCGGCGACCGTGATTGCCCCGCTGCCATCGTTCAGCTTCAGAGGCGAGACAGACGTGACGCGACCCGCGACCCTGATGGGGTTCGGCGGGACGGGAGTATAACGCAGGTCCGAGATACGGACCACACAAGCAGTCTGAGCGGGCACGA
>JAGVUD010000504.1 GCA_019136435.1 Armatimonadota bacterium
GCACGCTCTCGACGCTGTTCTGCTTCGCCACCCCGGTACCGATAGCGAGATCGCGAGTGGATGGGTAGTGGCCAACCCGATCTGAGAAGATGAGTGGTAGACGTCCAGGCTTGTTTGGGAGCTGGTTGGGGGCGCTGGGATACTGCGTCGGCCCGGTCGTTCAAGTGGACTTCCGGCATAACTCACCCCGCGGTCGCGGGGTTCGGCCCGCAAGGGGCACTTATTCCGGGTTCCACTTGAGCTTCCCGGGCCTCGGCAGTGAGGACCGGGACGGTCGGGCAAAGCGAAGGGAAGCGTTCGCTTTGCCCTGCTGTACGGTTGCGGGGAGCGGGCGTTCAGGCGGCCATCTGCAGGAGTTTCAGCCAGCGCTCTTGGAGCGTGGCGGGAAGCGCCAGTTCCGGGACCGGGATCGGGACGTGGCCCAGGAGTGCGCCGTGAGGCCTGAGGAAGTTGTAGTAGGCAAC
The DNA here is from genome assembly GCA_019136435.1 of Armatimonadota bacterium. Classification (GTDB taxonomy): domain Bacteria; phylum Armatimonadota; class UBA5829; order DSUL01; family DSUL01; genus JAGVUD01. The sequence goes on from JAGVUD010000504.1 coordinate 465, forward strand.
GAAGAGGGCCGTGAGGGCCACCGCGCCCTGCTGATGCTTGAAGCCAGCCCTGGCCCGGGTGTGGAACTTGTAGGTGCGGTTGAGCCGTTCGATGAGCTGCTTGAGTGGGCGGAAGCGCTCGGACTCGTCGTCGTCGTTGGTCAGCCCGATGACCGTGCGACGCTGCAGGGGCATAGGCCTGCCGTCGGCCTGGGCGTTGAGGATGTGCACGGCCAGGTCGTAGGCGGGATTGCCGTCGGCGACGAACTCGATGGGCAGAGCGGGTACATCGGCCAGGTTGCGGAGGGCGCTGCCGAGGGTTGCGGTGGCCGCGATGGCGTCGCGGGTAGAGCTGACGTGCCAGGCGCGGATAGCGCGGGTTCGGGCGCCGATGACGAACCAGGTGTACTGCCAGTCGTCCGCCACCCTGGTGTAGGTCTCGTCGCCGGCAAGCTGGCGGTCGCGAAGCTCTCCGAGGTACTTCCCGGTGAACCTGTGGGCCAGCACGGCGGCCGCCTTCTGGTAGTTGTCCACCGTCTGACGCGAGATCCGGATGTTGTGGACCGAGCGCAGGATCTCGGCGGTCATGCGGTTGCTCAGGCCGAAGGACACGCTGTAGGTCAGAGCCAGCCCGACGGTGGACAGATCGTTGCGGACACGGCTCAGATCGATGGTGTCTGCCGAGGGGCTTGCCGTTCGCAGGGCAGCCGGGTCGACGTGGTACTCACGGTACTGATAGCAGAGCTTGAACTGGCTGGACATGCCCGTCCGGAGCAGGGCACGCTCGCCGCAGTGCGGACACCAGTACCTGGCGTCGCTCTCCCGCCGGCAGCGGTGCGACGGGAAGAGCAGATCGCAGACCTTGCAGCGCAACTGGTTGCCCACCTTGCCGTCGTTGACGTACAGGAAGGACTCCGGGGCCGAGCAGCGCTCGCAGCGCGCCCCCGCAGGCGGCAGATACGAGTTGCCCCGGCGTGCGATGGGCTTGAGGTCCTTGCCGGTGCGGGTGCGGTACTGTCGGCGAAGCTCCCGCCAGTCCAGGGTCGGCGTGGGCTCGGGCTGCGGGGGTGCTTGCAGCAGCGGCGGCTCGCGGTCGACCGTGAACCTGCGGTACTGGGGGTGTCTGTCTCTGAAGTCGTCCCGCGGCCGGATGTCCTCGCGTTGGTCGTTGATGACCTCCAGGAGGATCGTCACCGCCACGAGGAGCTGTTCGCGGTCCAGTTTCCGGCAGAGCCAGCGGACGAAGGCGACTATGGCGTCTATGGTGTAGTCCATCGAAAGCGGTTCTGCGTGCTCCCTGGGTGTGGTGTGGCAACGACATCCATAGCACCGGAATCGCTTTCGTCTTTCCGGACCCCGAGGAATCCCGCGCTTTCACCCCCCAGCCGGGGGTCCCTCCTGACCCACCCGAAGGGGGGAGAACAGAATCCGGACCAGAACGCATTCAGTCACAGCAGGATAGCTGCATAGAAGGCCAGAGAAGCTGGCCAGAACGAACTGCGGTAGCAGGAGGCGTCTGATGACACCTGTGGCCATGCGCGGATTCGTGCCGGTCATGCTGTGCGCCCTTGCCGGTGTCGCCGTGCCGGCCCGAGAGGTCACAGATATGGC
>JAGVUD010000493.1 GCA_019136435.1 Armatimonadota bacterium
TGTGAAGAGCGCCGATCCCGACGCCGACGACCCCGACTCTGACCCTGTTCTGTGAGTTGTTTGACATTGACATGCGGCCCAGATGCGCCGCCCCTTCGTTTCGATTGCCCCGGAACAGGCCCCCGGGACGTCCGATTGTAACTTACGGCAGTCAAAAGGTAAAGGGCACAAGCCGGAAAGCTCGTATTGTTGCATCGCGCGAGGAGTTGGCGCTACAATCGGGGCTGATGGGACCGGCCTCTGTCCCCACGGGAGAAACTGCTGGTATGCTGAAAACCCTGATCGCCGCCGCACTTGCGGCCGCACTTGCGGCCGCATCTGCGACTCTGGCGCAGGCCGCGGACAATCCGCGCCCGCGCGCTAAAGGCTTCACAAGCAAGATCGGTATGCACTTGATCGGGGCGTACACACCCGGGACGCAGACAATGGTCCGCGCGCGCTGCCCCGTGCTGAAGATCCTCGATCTTTCGGACGACATGCTCAAGGCGGCGCGCGACTACAAGAGGTTCAACCCCGACGGCAGGGTTGTGCTCCGGGTGTTCCACACGCGCCGCTATTCGCTCGACGACCCTCCGGAGGCGACAGCGGAGAAGCACTGGAAGGAAGTCATCTCCGCGCCGATTGACAAGCTTGCACCCGCCGACCGGAAGCTGATTGACTACGTGGAAGCGATCAACGAGATGGGCGAGTGCCCGACGTGGGAGAGCGAGCAGGACACGGCGTGGTTTACGCGCTTTTCGATCCGTTTTGTAGAGCTTTGCTCTAAATCTGGCTTCAAACCTGTACTCGCGTGCATTCCCGTCGGCAATCCGCCCGGAGACAACGCGGGCGTTGCCCGCATTCTGCAGTACGCCCCGGCGCTGCGAGCGGCAAAGAAAGCAGGCGGATGCTGGAGCTACCACTGCTACACAATCAAGTACACCACCGACTCCGAGGTCGAAATATGGTACTCGCTGAGGTACCGCAAGTTCTACGCCGCGTTCACCGGACCATACGCCGACCTGAAGGATATGCCGATGATCATGACCGAGGGGGGCGTGGACCTTGCCGGCAATGCGGACAAGGACGGCTGGCAGGCTCGCGGAACAGCGGAGCAGTACAAAACCTGGCTGAAGTGGTTTGACTCTGAATTGAAAAAGGACCGCTACATGATAGGCGTGACGCTCTTTCAACAGGGCGCGAAAGCCGCATGGGGCGGATGGGCAAGCTTCGATCACGAGCCCGTTGCGGAATGGCTGGCCTCTTACTGGGGCAAACCCGCGGCGGACTGACCATCAAGGAGACTGAATGATACGAGATAGACGCATCCTTACGCGCGCCCTGGCTCTGGCGTTCGCGGCCATACTTCTGACGAGCGCTGCCGCGTGGAGCGCGCCGCGCGCAAAGCACGTATTCGTCGTGAGCCTGGACGGCGCCGGGCCGCCCTACCTCAAGCAGAGCAACATGCCCAACGTATTCGGCTTTGTCCGGGACGGCGCGCACAGCTACCACGCGCGAACGACAATCCCAAGCGTAACGCTCATCAGCCACGCGTCCATGATCACGGGGGTCGGCCCCGAGAAGCACGGCGTGAAATGGAACAGCCACAGCCCCGAGAAGGGGGTCGTCAGCGTTCCGACGATGTTCAGCGAGGCGAAGAAGAGCAAGCTCTCAACGGCGATGTTCTCGAGCAAATCCAAGTTCGCGCATTTCTACATTCCGGGCTCACTGGACTGCATGGTGATCCCGTCGGGCGATCCCGCCACGGCGGCGGAGATGACCGCGACGCACATCCGGCGGTTCAAGGCGAACCTGTATCTTATCCACTTCGGCGAACCCGACGCGGTGGGTCATGGCCACGGCTGGGGGAGTCCGGAGCAGAAAGCGTCCCTCGCGCGCTGCGATGAGGCCATCGGCGTGATTATCAAAGCCATCAGGGACGCTCGAATCGCAGGCGAGAGCGTGATCATCATCACGGCCGATCACGGCGGTCACGACAAGACGCACGGCGGCCTCTCCGACCGCGACATGGAGATTCCGTGGATTGCCTGGGGAGCAGGCGTGAAGAAGGGCTTCGAGATCACCAACGCCGTAACTACCTACGATACGGCCGCGACCGCGCTCTGGCTGCTGGACGTGCCGATTCCGAACGAATGGGACGGCAAGCCGGTCACAAGCGCGTTCAACTGACGGAGTCAGACTCAGGAGGCGGGGACGAAATCGCACTGCCGCGCGACGTAGTCCCTGCTTCCATCCTGAGCCCAGGCGTCGAGCTCGTCCGGGTCCTTGAGCTGCTGGCCCCGCAGACGGGGGACGACGAGATACCCGCAAGTCACGTCCGGAAGCGCCGTCATATCTCCCCACAGCTTTTCGAACTGCGTCACCGGATAGACGTCCTCCTGCCCGTGCCCCCAGCGATACTTGACGTCCTTGATTGTGACGTAGGTGGGCAGACGCCGCGCAACATCGCGCACGGCCTCGGCGATTCTCTCACGAGGGCCCTTGAGATCGGCCCGGGTGAGGCCGAACAGTTTCAGGAGCGGGTCAATGCTGATCCAGCAGGTAGCCGAGTTGTAGTAGCTGAGCCTGAGTTCAACATCGTCGCGCGGTTGTGCAAGTCCTTCGAGTAATCTTATACGTCCGTTGACTCTCGCCAGCCCGCCGCCCCGATCCTCAACGCGCCTCGGAACCACTTCGTACGTGAGCATGTTGCCCGATTCCAGGTGCCAGCCCAGAATTGCCGGGTCGAGGGTGACCCCCAGAGTGTCTATGTTGTGCAGGAGCAGCGTCTCAACCTGAGGGTGTTCATCGAGCAGCCTCGCCAGCGTTCCGTTGCGCAGAAGATTGGGCGCCTCGTACCAGTGCCCCGGAGGGTTGAAGCACTGCGCGGGGAGATTGTCCTGGTATTCCGAGCCTTCGCCCCGCCCCCTCGCCCAGTCCATCATCGCGGCGCGCACGGCGTCGCGCACTTTCTGCTTCTGCTCATCCAGCGCGGCCTGGGGGGTCTCCTCCCAGAGGAACACGAGATCGCGGACCATGGGTACCAGGCGCTGGGCGATGGACTGCCCCGGCGAAAGATAGAGCGGCCCGTCCCACCCGAAACAGCGCTCGCGACCGAGACAGGCGGCGATGGCGTCGTGCGTCAGGTAGCTGGTGGTGACGATGTGCGGGACCGCGGCGCCCGCGACGCGCGAGGCGCGGCGGGTGCGGGCAAGGTGAATTTCGAGGAAGCTGCGGTGCCGCCCGGCCATCTCGATGAACGGGTTGATGGCTTTCACGACGCCCGCTCCGTGCGTCCATCGCGTCCCCACCCCGCCGGCAAGAGACATAACGGCCACACGGCCTTCGGCCAGCGCGGCCTCGCCCCGGGCCCGGTGCGCCGCGCACGCTTCGATATGCGTGACGTCCCCGGGTGCGACGTCGCTGATCTCCGATTCCATCGGCAGGCGGTTGCGCGCGAGCCCGATGCGTCCGCTCTTCAGGTCGGCGCGGATCTGTTCGTGCTGCACGGCGTCGAACCCGTTTTCTTCGCGTATGCGCTGCATCTCCTGCTGCCAGCGCGACCGGTCGCCGACAAGCGAGGCGCCATCGCCGCGGAAGATGCCGCTCACGACAGTCTGCAGCAGGCCGAACGATTCGTCAGCGTTCGACGAGCAACTGCTGGTGAAGTGATTGAGCTCCGCGCGCCGGACGGATGTGAGGCTGTCGGGTTTCTCGCGGGCGAGCTGCGGCAGATACACCCCGTAGTACCTGGCGGGCATCAGAGCCTCGGCGCCAGTGAGCAGACGCGCCGTGGTGCCTTCGTTGTTGATCTCGAAGTTGTATACGAGCGGGTCCATGGCAAACGGCAGCGCCTGATCGAGTTCGCCCTTCGCCCCCCGCATGATCTCGAGTATCTCCGTTCGGAAGGCGGCGGAGCGCTTCGGGTCCACGAGCATCGCCATGCCGCCGCCCGACATTCCGCCGAGCATCAGGAATCCCCAGAAGTCCTCGCCCAGCTTTTCCCGCGCGCGGGCAATAATCGTCTCGGTGAAAGCGTTGGTGACCCACGGGATGATGGTTTTCAGCGGTCCTTCCCAGTTCGCCGTGGTGCAGCGTGCGAGGGTCTGGACGTCACCCGTTCGCAGCGACTCGACAATGCTGTCGAATATGCCGCGCATTTCGAGCCGGGCGTGCCAGGCGGGCTGCTGCCGGAGCAGATAGCGCTCGGTGACCATCTCGAGCACCGGCCCCACGTTCTGCGCGAGGCCGCCGTGGATCAGCACGAGCGAGTCGGCCAGCCGCGCCCTGATGTCCGGGTGCAGGTCACTCTCATCCAGCAGACGGTGCCGGGGAAGAAGCCTGCCCCGGGAGACGCCGAACTCCGGGTCGCCTTCCTCGGCCAGGGTGCCCTCGATGAGCTTCAGCGCGGGCCAGATTCCGCCCGAGTCCTGCCAGCCGCCTCCCGAGCCGCCCAGCCACTCGCCCAGAATTGCGCGCGAGGCGGTGAGCCGGCGCTCCTGCTCGGTCAGCCCGCCTTCCAGCGCGTCAGCCTGCCCGGTCGCGCGCATCAGGAGGGCGATGATGCCCGCAAGCAGATTGGTTGAGACCGCGAGGCGGGAGCCCTTCGGAATCTCGTTCACGTTCGTGACAAGCTCGAACCCGAGTCCCGGCCCCGCGATGCGGGCGAGGATATCCGCCAGGGCGTGCTCGCCGCCTTCGAACGAAGGAGGAATCACCCCGGACGCGATGACGCCCGCCTTCAGCAGGCTGAGATAGTCGTTGCCGAAGTTGAACAGGTCGCGCAGGTCGGTGACGTCCTTGGTGGCCTTCAGGTCCACGCTGCAGAGGCGTATGACGGGCTCGGGGATGACGCGGAAGCAAGCCTCGATGGGCGAAGAGACCCCTTCGTCGCGGCCGTGCACCCCGAGGTCAACGGAGATGTTCAGGACGCGCGCGCCCTCCGGGTAGTCCATCCCCAGGAAGAAAATGTCGGACCAGCCGCTGTGGCTGAGGTCGAGGCGAACGGGGGTGCGCTCGGAGAGCACGGGAAACAGCGGGAAGCCCGGCGGCCTCCGCAGCAGTTCGCGCCGCACGCGGATGGTGTGGTCGTCGGGATGCGCGACGCGGAACATCCACTGGTTTCCGCGCGTGGCGCGCACGCTTCGGCGCACCTGGTCGGCGAGTATCTGAAACGCAAGCTGGTGGTAAGCGGCCGCCATGGCGCTGAACACGGTCGCGTTCGGCCCCTGCCGCTCGAGCGCTTCGCGGAACTCGGAGAGAGCCTCTTCGAATCGCCGCGCAAGCAGATGCTCGAATCCGGAGAACGGGATTTCGCCGGTCGAGCGGATGCCCTCGGCATCAGGGAGGAAGTAGCGGTACGCCGCATAGAGGAAGCAGGACGCGCGGACGCGGTCGTACAGGCTGCCCGAATCGCGGCGGAACTGGTCGAGTTGTTCGCAGGCACGCTGAAGCTCGGCGGACGGAATGGCCGAGGCGATCTCGTGAAACGGGCGGTCGCGCTCGCGAGGGTCGGCGCTCGTGATGGTGCGGATGAATGGGTTCATCACGCCTTCTCCGGCGACCGGGCTGCACATTCCCGCGCCTCGATCATTACTTCGAGCACGGAGGCCAGCACCTCGTCCTGACGCTCGCCCGCGATTCCGAGAGCAAGCTGCGCGCGAAGCAGCCCGAACGTCTGCCCCAGGTCGTAGCGCACGCCCTTCACTTCGTGAGCAAGATAGCGCTCGCTGCGGGCAAGCTCGTTGAGAGCGGGGGTCAGCGCGTAGTCCACCGCGCCGGCCATGTTCGCCTCCAGAATGTCGAAGATGGCGGGGGTGAGGACGTGAATCCCGAAAAAGCAGAGATAGTGCCCCGTGCGCAGACCGGGCGTGATGAGTTCGAGCTCGGCCTTGCTGATGGCGGGCTTTTCGAGAATGCGCTCGATTTGGTAGACGCCCTGCATCTGCTCCAGGCGCCGCCCGGCAAGCGTGCCGTAGTTGCGGATGAGGCTTTCGCGCGTCACCTGCACACCGGCGACGGCGCAGTTCTCGCCAGTTCTCGCGCGTCGCAAGATCGGTAATCTGCTGGGCACAGCGGCGGCCGGGGTCTTTTGAGAGGTACAGATGGTCGCCGAGCAGCAGCAGGAAGGGCTCGCCCGCGGTGAAATCGCGCGCGCAGGCGACCGCGTGGCCGTAGCCGAGGGGCTCCGCCTGCGCCCGGAAGCTCAGGCGCCCAAGCAGGTCGTCAATGCGCTCGGCCTGAAGCTTCGCCCAGTCCGCGCCCTCGTACGCGATCAGGAGGTTTTCGCGCAGCAAGCGCAACTGGGCGATGTACTGCTCCTCGTCGCCCGGCGCGCAGACGATGCAGAGCTCTTCCGCCCCGCTGAACAGGGCCTCCTCCGCGATAAGCTGGATGGCGGGCTTGACGA
>JAGVUD010000335.1 GCA_019136435.1 Armatimonadota bacterium
CTACCTGCTGATCAACTCAACCCTCACCGGGAAAGACGGCATCTATCTGTGGGGCGACGCGGCTGAGGGCAGGATCTATCTGCGCAACGACGCGAACACCGTCTGGATCGGTGGTTTTGAACCGGGCAGCAGCAACATCATCGAGAACTCCCGCTGCAAGGTCTACTGTGCGGAAACCGAGGTCTACGAAGTTGGCGACAGGCTTGAGATTGTCTACTCTGTCGAACTCAAGGCGCCGATGGCGGACAAGACTGTCTCTGCATGGATGTACGCGGTGGACTGGCAGGGCGCGAACTCCGGCTGGGAGAAGGTCAGCTACTTCACCGGCTACTGGCCGCAGCCGCCGATGAACGAAAGCATCTCTCCCCTCAGCGGAGACCTGCTTTCTGGTACTGTGACCGAGATCAGAACCACCCAGACAGACCCCGAAGGCGCGTACAGCATCAATGGTTCGTATCTGCTTGTGGACGAAGCGCTGGATGGGGCAAACGCCTGCTATCTCTGGTACGATGCCGCGAACTACAAAGTCTACCTCCGCAACGACCAGAACAATGCGTGGCTGGGCGGCTATGCCCCGGACTCGGACACTGTCATCGAGAACAGCACGGTCAGGCTGCGCTGCAGAGACATCGAGATCTACAACGAGGCCCGAACGCTGACCATCGTTTGGGCCGTCGAGTTCAAGACGCCCGCCGCTCCCCGAAACGTGAAAGCCTGGTTGTACGCCTCGAACTGGTATGGCAAGACGGACGGCTTTGACCAGATGGGCTCGTACACCATCCGGCGGAACGACGCCAGCACCGCCCGGGGACGCCTGCAGGCGCTCATCTCCGCGGACGAAGAAGTAGACGCGTGCGCCGAGTTCGACTGGTTCGACGCGTACAGGACGGCGAACCCCGGCGACAAGACAGCAATCCTGGGATGGAGCATTGCGCGTGTCGCGTGCGCTGTGTCCGAAGTTCAGTCGAAGTACGGGGTGTCGGACGACACGATGGCAAGCGTCGCGAACTTCCAGAACGCCGTCAAGCTCGCCGCAAGTGATGACTTGCCTGAACTGGCGCAGTTGCCGGTGAACTTCGTGACGGGGCACGGCGCCGAGACGCTTGCATCCTCAGGCGCCTCCGCTCTGGCCATGCAGCCCGCTTCCGCTGAAGAAGAGCTGACCCCCGGGGCGCTGGCCTCGGATATCAAGAGCCAGGTCATCCCCGCAATCGAGGACGCCATCGGTGCGCTCGATCCTGTCATTTCGGATACGTCCTTCGCCGTGGCGTTCACGTCCTTCGACGGGCAGGTGGGCAACGTCCGCACTGAGGAAGTGCGGATGTACCGGGCGGCTCTCAAGGCCGCGCTTGCCCTCCTCAGCACCGCCGTCGCGTACTCGTGGGACGATACGGGCTTCGACTGGAATCGTTCGCCCGAGGAGATGGATCTGAATCAGGACGGCCTGCTGGCGCCTGCCGAGTACCTCCCCGGGGGGTCGTTTGGCACGCTTACGGATGCCACGGCCATGACAACCGCGTGGAATGCGCTGAACGGCGCGCTCGACGATGCGATGGCGGTTGCCGAGAACGACTTCGCCGTGGACGACCCTGACCAGTTCCTGCGATCTGTCGTCGCGGTGGACTGGGGCGCGATGCTCGGCGTGCTCGACGAGGCCGATCTTGCGCTGGCGGGGCGCGTCGTCGTGCCGGTTCCCTATGAGGCTGGTCCTCACTTCGACGAGACGACGGCGCTTGTGACGATGGACCTCAGCCGGTTCTGGTTGAACCCCATCGCCGATCTGCGCGCGCTCGCGCCAGTGTTTGCTCTCGGGCGCGATTACTGGAACAGCCAGTATGTCACGGTGCGCAGCCTTCCGGACCCGACCATGAACGGCATCTTCCCGCGCGGCGCTCGGCAGATCCCGCTTGAACTGTGGAACGAGTGGTTCGGCAGCGGTCCGCTCGAGGACTGGTAGGGCGTTGCCGTCATCCTCGGATGATTGATCTGGCGGCGGGGAAGGGGTTCCGGTCCCTTCCCCGCCCCGCACTGCGGGCGGCCGCGGCGTTTCTGCTCCTATGTGCCGCGGCGGCTTCGTCAGCGGCGGCGCCGGACCTGCTGGCTCTGTTCCAGCCCGGCGACGCCACGGACGTCCTTTCTGGCGGACTGGCGCTGCCCGGCGGCCTTCGCGCGGCGCCGTCGCTCGATGTCCCCCTCTCTCTGCTCGAGTTTCCTACGTCGGCTTCGGTCAGCTGTACCCGTTCGCGTCCGTTCCGGCAGGACGGCTCCGACCGGTGGCGCGTCGGCGGGTCTTCCGCGGAGGCGCTCCTCAACGTGCGCGACCGGGGCACGGCGGGCGATATCGCCGTGGGAGCCGTGTATGAATCGAGTTCGCTCAGCCTACGGGAGTCCGGACGCGCAAACGCTGAGGGCAGCCTGTCGCCGAAGACCCGCACGGCAGGCATTGCGGTTGCCCGCGGAGGACTCGCCGCGGGAGTTTCTGTCGGTCGCGAGAGCCACGAAGGGCTGATCACCAGCACCCGTTTCGTGGGGATCGAGTCCGCTCCGGGCCTCGGGCAAGGGTTCCTCGCGTGGACCCAGAGCCATCCCTGTCTTGCAGTCGAAGTGCGTTCGGCATTCGGGCGGCACGAGGCAGGACTGCTGCACAGGCAGTCGAACGGACAGGCGAGAATCAGCACTGTCTCCGACGGTCAGGCCTACCACGTGCGCCAGAACTCCAGCAGTTGGGTGTGGGCGCCGCACTGGGCCTGGCGCGACGGCGGCTTCACTGCTATCGGCCTGCTCTCGTGGTCGTCGGGGAGCACAACCGGGCCGGTCGCCGTCGGCAACCTCGTGGCCGGGAGCCTCACGGGTGAGGCGCGGGGCTCCTCACAGGCCATCGCCCTGCGCTCCGACGGCCCCGGCGCCAGCCAGATGTGGTCCTTCGAGCACACCCGACAGCACGGCGACCTGCGGGCTTCCGCCGGGGGATTTCTCTTTCCGGGAATCCTGAGCAAGTCCTACAGCACACTGGATTACCTCGGGTACGAACGGTACAGCCTGCGCTGCGGACAAGAGCGCCGCAACGGTTCGGTATCGCTGCGCGCGGGCCTGCTGCTCAGTTACGGGCAGGTGGATCTGCGCCTGCGCGCCACGCAGTCCAGATTCCTGCGCCCGCCCATCGTGCTCGCCGATGAGCGCCTCGACAACGGCGAACTCTGGGTGCTGGCGCCGTCGGTGGGCGCGGGTCTCAAAACCGGCGATTGGATATTCGATGCCGGGGCTTCGGTGTTCTTCGCTCTGCTCGAAGACGGCATCGAGGACGCGGAAGAGCCCGGCGGCGGAGATCCGGGCGCGCACAACCACGTGCGTCCGTCGTACCGATGGGGCGTGACCGTGCGCAAGCTCCTCTAGCCGCGCCGTCCAGCTATTGACAGAACCGCGTCATGCGCGAACAATGCGCAGTGAGCCGGGCGCGCTTTGTGCCGCTCAAGGAGTTAGTATGAGTCTTCCGTCGTGGATTCCGGGGGGGCGCGGGGAGGCGTGCGCGGGGTCGGCCCGGCCGCTGGCACGGGGTTTGCGCTGGGCGGTGCTGGTTTGTCTTGCACTTGCGTGTTGCTCGGCTGCATATGCGCAGGCGGCCTTTTCGCTTGCGCCAGGCGGCGGCGCGCTGCTGACCGGCGTTGACTATACGCTCACCGCCGGATATCGCGGCGCGGGCATCGCCAACACCTATCTGCTTCTCAACACCACCCTGTCCTCCGTGCGGGGAGCCAGCCTCTGGTATGACGCCGTCAACAACCGGATCTGGCTCCGAAACGACGTCAGCTCGGCGTGGCTGGGCGGCCACGCGCCGGGCTCGGCGTTCACCATCGAAAACAGCTATGTCAAAGTCGTCTGTGCACAGACCACCGTGTCGCGCAGCGGCGAGGTGCTGAGCGTCGCCTGGCGAGTCCAGCTCAAGGACACGATGGCCGGGAAGACCCTGCGAAGCTGGATGTACGTGGATTTCAGCGACCAGACCCACATCGGCTGGAACGAGATGCCGCCGTTCACGGCCATTCTGCCGGGCCGCGCGCCCGTGAACGTGAGCATCACGCCGTCGTCGGGAACCATCGCCAGCGGAAGCAAGCTCACCCTGCAGGCCGCCTACTCCGACCCTAACGGCGCATCCGACATCGCGTCGTCGTTCCTGCTCCTGAACACCGTCGCCGAAAGCGCGAATGTCGTCTATCTCTGGTACGACGCTTTTGAGAACAAGCTTTTCCTGCGCGACGATGCCGACGCATCCTGGCTCGGCGGAGTGGCTCCAGGCGCGGCCGGGACCATCGAAAACAGTTGGTGCGCGCTCGATGCCTCCGCAACCACTGTTTCCGCGTCGGGATCCAGCCTGGTCGTCAACTATCGCATCACCCTCAAGCCCTCACTCGCCGGCAGAACTCTCAAGGGTTCGCTGTTCGTCTCCGACGCGGCGAACCAGTACGACGGCTGGGACGAGCTTGCCCTGCTGACGCCGGCCGTGGGCAACGAAAAGCCCGTCAACGTCAGCGTCAGCCCTTCCGCGGGGACTGTGCAGGCAGGCGCGGCGACCCCGTTCGCCGCCGTCTATTCGGACCCGAACGGATACGGCAACATCGCGGGATGTTATCTTCTTCTGAACTCGAAGATTGATGGCGCGGGCGCGCTCTACGCCTGGTACGACGCCGTCGACAACCTGCTCTGGCTGCGCAACGACGCGAACAACGCGTGGCTGGGCGGTTTCGCGCCCGGCAGCAGCAACACAATCGAGAACGCGCTCGCCGCGCTCGACTGCGCGGGCACAACCGTCACCGGGTCGGGCGTGGATCTCACCGTGAGCTTCCGCATCACGCCAAGGCCTGCCGCCGCTGGCCGCTCGTTCAAGGAGTTCCTGTATGTTACGGACAGGACGGGTCTGAACGACGGTTGGGACGAACTCGGCTCGGTCGCCGTCAACGCGGCCCCTGCGACCGGGTCTCTCACTCCGCCCGCGGGAGCGCTTGTCACCGGCACGCCTTACACCTTCACCGCCACTTACTCCGACGCTAACGGCGCGTCCGACATCAGCAGAGCTTTCCTGCTCCTGAACACCAGCCTATCAGCCGTCAACGGGGCGGACCTGTACTACGACGCCGCTTCCAACAAGCTCTTTTTGCGCGATGACGCCAGCTCGAAATGGCTGGGCGGGTTCGCTCCGGGATCGAACAACACAATCGAGAACAGCTACATCAGGGTGCTCTGCGCGCAGACGGCGGTCACTTCGTCCGGCGCCAACCTCAGCGCCGCCTGGCGGGTGGAACTGAAGGACGCCATGGCCGGAAGGACGCTCCGGAGTTGGCTCTGGGTGGATGACCGCGGCGGCAGCGAAGCGGGCTGGACCGAGAAGCAGTCCTACAGCGTCTCTCTCGCCAACAAGCCGCCCCGGAATGTGAGCATCAGCCCTTCGTCCGGGCAGGTTGCAGTTGGAAGCAAAGTTACCCTCAGGACGTCGTTCTCCGACCCGAACGGCGCTGCCGACGTCAGCTCAGCTTATCTGCTTCTGAACACCACCCTCGAAGCCCGGAACGCCGTCTACCTCTGGTACGATGCCGCGGGTAACCGGCTTTTCATCCGCGACGATGCCAGCACGAAGTGGCTCGGCGGAGTGGCCCCGGGGACGGCCGGAATCCTCGAAAACAGCCAGTTCAAGCTCAATACCGGCGAAACGGCCGTGACCAGAACCGGCGCCGATCTCATCATTGACTGGGTTGTCGAGTTCAAGCCCGCCGTCGCGAACAAGCCCCTGAAGGGTTGGCTCTACGTCTCGGATGCGGGCAAGCTGAGTGACGGCTGGGATGAGATGGCGGCGCTCATGCCCGTCATTCCCAATCTGAAGCCCGTCAACGTCAGCCTCGCGCCGTCGTCCGGGACCCTTCCGCTCGGCGTGGCTTCAACCATCAGCGCGGTCTATTCGGACCCCGATGGCGCTGCCGGAATCGCCGGGTGCTACCTTCTGATGAACGCGAAGGTG
>JAGVUD010000131.1 GCA_019136435.1 Armatimonadota bacterium
GCACAATCTCATACTGATCCGCCAGAGTTGACAACGGACACACCTCCGACCCTTCAGAGTTGCGGAGCTTCAAGCAGGCCCCGCATGCCAGAAACTGGCCACCCGCGTCCAGAACCTGTTGAGCTTGATCCTTCACGTCGAACTTCGGGTCTTCGATCTGGTCAATCTCCACGCCTCTGCCCGAAAGGAAGACTCGCACCTCGTCGCCCTGTTTCAGGCTGTAGAGCGCCAGGCGCAGTGCGTTGAAGACTGTCTCGGGATCCGTCTGGCTGATTATCAATCCAAGTTTCATAGTATCTTCCTTCTAACGCTGCGATTGTCTTGTTGCGTTAATGGCATACAGCGCCGCGACCCCGGGATCGCTGCTCTCGAACAGCTTCTCGCCGATGATGCCGAGGAAGTACTCGGCCTGAACGTCGAAGTACCCCGATATCAGGCGCTCCATTCCCGCCAGATCCGTGTGCTTGATCTTGCGCATATAGGAACCAGGTTTGCCCGATTGCTCCCTGAAGAAGAATGATCCGGGGTTGAGCAGCAGAGCGATAAGTTTTCCGCCAGGGCGCAGCACGCGTGACGTGTGCCGGATTGCCGCTCCGCAGTCCCCGATAAACTGCAGGGACGCCACATAGATCACGGCGTCGAAAGAACTGTCCGGCAGAGGCATCTCCTCGGCGTTGCCGGCAATCGTCCTGACCTCGTCCGGAGCGCTGTTCAGAGCTTCGCGGGAGACATCGAGTCCTGTCACGTGGAATCCACGATCAGACAGCATCTTCTCAATGACAGCCGGGCCGCAGCCGACACTCAGGACATCTTTACAGCCCTGCAGGCGCTCCTCGACAAAGCTGTATTCCGCGTGAAACACAGCCTTCCAGAAGTCTGTCTGGCACGCGTTGCTGTAACTCTCCATTGCTTCACCCCGGCCTCAATGCGTAGATTGTCGCTATACCCCCCGCGATCAGCGCCAGTTCCAGAATCAGTGTCTTCAGTCCGCCGGTGCTCCGCCGCCCCGGAACAATGTCCGCCAGAGCGATGTAGATGAAGCTTGCCGCTGAAAGAGCAAGCAGATACGGAACAATGGAGCTGATGAGCGGCAGAAGGAAATAGGTGAGCACTGCTCCTGGCAGGGTGGCAAGACTCACAAAACCGTTCAGCAGGAGCGCGCGCCTGCTGGCGTAACCGCTCTCAAGAAGGATGTCGAAATCTCCAATCTGGAATCGCCAACCAGAATCAGAGCGCCCGCCTGTGAGTGGACTTCGCAGGGGTGTTCGTGACAGTGCCGCCAGAGGGTCAGCTTCTCCAGAACAAAGAACGCAACAATGCCTGCCAGCACACTTCCCAGAGCCCCTTGAGACGGCAGTCTCTTCAGCACCTCCGGTATCATTCCCAGAAAGGCCGCGCCAAGCAGTGTGCCGATGGAGTAAGGGATCAGAACGGCTGACAACATCGAGCTGAGCTTGTTTCTGAGCAGAAGGACTACCGACGCGAACCCCACGGCGCAGACTGATCCCAGCAGGCTGAAGACTATGATGTAGGCCAGTATCATGCGGTGTTCTCAGACATCCCACGACATTCCCGATTGCCCCAGCGTCACGCGCGCGCCCAGCTTGCGGTGGAGATGCTCGTAGGCCTCCCGGCCCGTGCAGTGGCAGCAGGTTATCTGTCCCGCCACGGCCTTGTCCAGAAACTCCGCCAGCGAGTCCAGCCGGTCCTCGCTCGCGCCGCCGAGATGGAACCCGCCCATCAGAAGGTCTATTCGTTGGGTTCCGGCCGCTTTCATTGCCGCAAGAACGCTGTTCTCGACCCCCCTGTGTGAGCAGCCCGCGATAACCGCAGTTGCGTCACAGGTCTGCACAATCAGGCATTGTTCGTCTTCGAACGTATCCTTTCGGAGATGCTCCGTGCCGGCCATGAATCTATCATTCTGTGGATGAGCCCCCGTCCTCAGGTGGATTTCCCCGGAGAGTATCACGCCGGGCAACAGGTCCATGGGAGTGCGGTTGGTGACAAAGCTGTCCCTGCGCGCGATTACCTCCGCCGGCATTCCGATATACCGCAATACCCCGTCCGACATCGCATACCGCGGCTCGAAACAGCCGGGGTGGGCAAAGTACTTCGCCTCCGCGGCATTCTCAAACGCCGCCGGCATTCCGCCGGCGTGGTCATAGTGCCCGTGGCTGATGGCAATGGCCTTTATGTCCGCCGGATCACCGCCCAGCGCCGCCAGGTTGTCCAGCCAGGCAGACGTCTGACCTGTGTCGAAAACGACACTCCCCGAGTCCGTCTCTATGAGAAAGCTCAGGCCGTGCTCTGCCCGGAGGCCTTCGCCCGCGATGTTGTCAACCAGCAGAGTCAGGCGCATTGCCAGGAACATCCCCTCGAAGGTTCTTGATCTTCATAACACCGTTGACTATCTTCGGGACTGCCGCCACGAACGGGTTCTCCGTGTAGTCCTCGATAGCCCCCGCGTCGGCGAGGGCGGATATGGCCGGATCAACAGGCACATCCAGAATGTGAGGCACATTCATCTCGCGAGCAAGCAGTTCGCTGTCGCTCTTGCCGAACGGGTAAATCACCTTGCCGCACTCCGGGCATCGCAGCGACGTCATGTTCTGGACCAGCCCCAGGATGGGAACCTCCATCTTGCGGCACATGTTCACGGCCTTGCGCACGACCATGGCGGCGAGATCCTGGGGGGAGCAAACGATGGTAACGCAGTCCAGGGGCAGCGCCTGCATAACCGTCAGAGGAACGTCGGCGGTTCCCGGCGGCAGGTCAACGATCAGGTAGTCGAGCTTTCCCCAGAAGACGTCCTTCCAGAACTGTTGGACCGCATTCGAGATCAGGGGCCCGCGCCAGATAACGGCATCATCTGGGGCGTTCAGGAACAGGTTGATGGACATGGCCCGAATGCCCGTCCGTGTCACGACTGGTGAAATGCCAATGTCGCTGGTCTCTGGCCTGCTCGTTATCCCGAACATCTTCGGAATGCTTGGGCCAGTGATATCGGCGTCCAGAATGCCGACCTCTCCCCCGGACTGTCTCAGTGCGCAGGCAAGGAAGGCTGTCACGAGTGATTTTCCGACGCCGCCCTTGCCGCTCATCACCCCGATCACGCTCGAAACCCTGTTGGACTGCTCGGCCACAGATGGCTGTGCGCCGGTCTCAACTTCTGTCATCGTATCCTCCGTTGATATACCGATAGTACGGATCCGTATCGCCTATCTGTTCGACACGCCCCGTCTGCGTGAGGTTGTGCAGCAGTTTGGTGACTTCGTGTAAGCTGGCGCCGGAAGCCGCCACAATATCGCCCGCTCTGCACGGCCGGCGCGCGAGCAGCTGAAGAAGCTCTGACTCGGCGTCACGCCACTGCCGGGTATCGGGTGGGGTTACCTGCGGCCCCGCGATGATCTCGCACGGCCACCCCAGCGTCTCGGCGGCTTCCGCCAGCTTCCCGGCCGGAACCGGACGCGCCTCGCCCGACCGCGATGGTCTCTCCACCGTGTTGATCTGCAGCTTGTCCGGGCTGATCCGCCAGATGATCTCCCGCATCTCCAGCAGTTCGTCTGTCGAGTCGTTGATGCCTTCGACGAGCATAACCTCAAGCCAGATCGGGCCGTGAAATTCCCTGGAGGTCTTCATCAGCCCCTCGACCATCTCGTAGAAGTTGATCCCGGGCGCCGGACGGTTGACCTTCTGAAAGGTGATCTCAGTCCCCGCATCCAGCGATGGCAGCAGCAAGTCCGCGGCTGATACAGCGTCCTGGATTGCAGGTCTGGCCAGCAGAGACCCGTTTGTAATCACCGCCAGCGGAATGCTGGTCAGCTTCCTTGCGGCGCGGATCATGTCGCCGAGGTGAGCGTTCAGTGTGGGTTCGCCCGAACCGGCAAGTGTTATATAGTCGGCAGTGCCGCCCTGCGCGAGCCATTGCTCAATCTCCGGCAGCACGTCGTCCACGCTGACAAGCGGCTCGGTCTGCGATACTGCTCTGGTCGTTCTCCCCAGTGTGCAGTAGATGCAGTCGTAACTGCACACCTTGAACGGCACGATGTCCACCCCGAGCGATCTGCCGAGGCGGCGAGACGGCACGGGCCCATACAGATGCCGGAATCCCTGGCCCTTTGCAGGCCCACATTCCTGGCTCTCAGAAGAAGAGGTCACGATCGCCCTTTCTGATACGGTCCAGCCTTTGCCGCACCTCGCTCTGACGCGCCTGCGTCGGAACATCCTGCAGCACAGATTCGATGAGGCTCTCTCCTGCCTGCCGTGTCTCCTCCGACGCGTAGTCCTCAATGTACTCCTGGAACGTGAGGATTGCGTTCGGAAGGCAAAACTGCTGAATGAGCCCCGGTTTCGCCAGGTCCATGAAGTCCTGTCCGGTTCGCCCAAGCCGGTAGCAGCCTGTGCAGAAGCTGGGTATGTAGCCCTGTTCCACGATGGCGCGTATGACATCGTCCGTCTTGCGCGTGTCGCCCAGCGAGAACTGCTCGTCCTCGGGCGAATGCTCTCTGCCCGCCACGTACCCGCCCGGGTTGGTTCTGGACCCGGCGCTGATCTGGCTGATGCCCAGATTGAAAACCTGATGCCTGAGCTCCGGGTTCTCTCTTGTCGAAAGGATCATGCCCGTATAGGGCACGCTGAGCCGGAGAACCGCTACGATCCTCTTGAACTCCGCGTCGCTCACCGGATGGGGCGGGCGGTATGACATCGGGGCGTTCTTCGCGGGGAATATCCGCGGCACCGAAATTGTGTGCGGCCCGACCCCAAAAGTGCGCTGCAGATACCGGGCGTGCATCAGAAGGGCCAGCACCTCGAACCGCCAGTCGTACAGGCCGAACAGCACGCCGATCCCGACGTCGTCAATGCCCCCCTGCATGGCACGGTCCATGGCTGTGACCCGCCACTCGTAGTCCGCCTTGCGTCCTGTCGGGTGCACTTCTTTGTATGTGTCCCGGTGATAGGTCTCCTGAAAAACCACATACGTGCCGATCTGCGCGGCCTTGAGCCGCCTGAAATCCTCTACGGAAAGAGGCGCGATCTCAACATTGATTCTGCGAATCTCGCCTTTGTCCGTCCTGGTGGCGTAAGCCGTCTCTATGGCCCTGATAAAGTGGTCCAGACTGCAGTGGCGCGAGTCCTCTCCCATCAGCATCAGAAGACGCTTGTGCCCCTGATTCTCGAGAAGCCGGACTTCCTGGGCCACCTCCTCCAGCGAAAGCGTGCGCCTTGCAAGCTCGGAGTTGTCGCGACGGAACGCGCAGTACAGGCAGTTGTTTGCGCAGTGGTTGTCAACATACAGCGGGGCGAAGAGCACCAGCCGGCGCCCGTAAATGGCCAGCTTGACATCGCGGGCCGCCTCGAAGACCTCTGCTTCCAGGTCCGGGTCCTGAAAGCTCATCAGCGCGGCCGCCTCATTAAGCGACAGGCCCCTGAGCTCCCTTGCCTTCGCGATGATCTCCCGGATGTGACCCGCATCGGCGCTGGCCGCATCCAGAGCTTGCCCTATTTCACGTTCGTCTGCGATTACTGGAGCCTTCAATAGTTGCTTTGTTATCTCTTTCCGTATGCGACCCACGCCTGCGTGATCTCGTAAACCTCAGATTCGACACGCGTGAATGCTGCCTTCAGATACCTGTCTATGTCCTCGCTTCGCATTTCGCCGGTTGGGTGCTCCGGCCTGCCCTGCAGCCTGTGATGCAGGGCGATAAGCTCATACCCAGCGGGGGTGAACTCGATCACGAGCAGCTTTCCGTCCGCGGTGAGCACTCTGCGCATCTCATCCAGAGCGCTCGCGGGGGCTTCCATTTCGTGGATCGCATTTGCGAGAGTCACCGCGCGGAACGAAGCGTCCTCGAACTGGATATGATGGGCGTCGAGGGTTACGATACAGGGTTTGCACGACAACTCGCCCAGGCGTTCGCGGGCTTTGGCCAGTGCCTCTTCGGAGATATCGCCCGAGATGACGGAGTAACCCCGCCGTACTATCTGAAGCAGCAGGCGCCCCGATCCCGTGGCAACATCCAGAATCGTGTCTGCCCTGTCGAAGCTCGCGAGGTCGAGGGCGGCGGCGTACTCCCTGAGCATTGCCGCCTCGCGCTCCTTCAGCACCTCCGCCACCTCAGCGGGCTTCAGTTTGAATCACCTCCAGCAGATCCTCGAAAGCGTTTCTGTATTCCGGAAGCGCCTCGGCGGCCAGAATGCCGCGCGAGTAGGCTTCCGCTATCCGCCTGTCGTCGGATATCCGCGCGAGGACCTCGATAGACTCGGCGGCGCAGTAATCGTACACCTTGTCGTCACCCATCCCGGCGCGGTTCACAACCACCCCGAATGGCAGGTCCAGGGTCCGCAGCATCTCAACCGCCAGTTTCAGGTCGTTCAGCCCGAACGGCGTGGGCTCGGTCACCAGCAGCACGAAGTCAGCGCCCCTCACCGCCTGAATCACGGGGCATGAGGTCCCGGGAGGGGCGTCAACAATCGAAACCCCGTCCTTTGGAATCCGTCCCTTAACCTCCCGGATGAGGGGGGGAGACATGGCCTCTCCGACCCGCAGCCGGCCGTGCACAAACCGCACCTTGCCCGACGTGCCTTCCTCCACAACTCCCACCTCGCGGCCTGTCTCGGAGATAGCCCTGGTGGGGCAG
Organism: Armatimonadota bacterium; assembly: GCA_019136435.1. Taxonomy (GTDB): domain Bacteria; phylum Armatimonadota; class UBA5829; order DSUL01; family DSUL01; genus JAGVUD01. The sequence goes on from JAGVUD010000131.1 coordinate 6,639, forward strand.
ACCAGAGTGCACCCGCCGCAGCCGTGGCACAGGTTCGGGAACGGGAGCACGGTCTCCCCGAGCAGGACGATGGCGCTGTACTGGCAGATCTCGGCGCACTTGCCGCACAGATCGCACTTGCTCTCGTCCACGACGGGCACTGGCACGAAGACCGTCTCCGATGCCGTGAGGCGGGGCTTCAGAAAGATGTGGCCGTTCGGTTCCTCGACGTCGCAGTCCACATAGCTCGATCTCAGGCCCTTGTCCGCCGCCACGTACGCCAGGTTGGTGGCGACGGTGGTTTTGCCGGTTCCGCCCTTGCCGGACGCGACAGCGACAATCATCGGCGTCCTTTCCGGCTCTGGTAACGGCTCACCTCTTCCAGACCTGCGTGCTCCCGCTCTGCGTGTGTCAGAAAGACCCTCTTCTTCCGCGTCCTCGTCCCCGGCCTGCGCCCGTGCCGCCGCCGCGCCGCGCTCCAGCGCCGAAACCTCCCAGA
>JAGVUD010000047.1:0-1212 GCA_019136435.1 Armatimonadota bacterium
GTCCGCATACCAGCCGGGGCTGCCCGAATGAGTACCCACATCGCCGCACAGCTCGAAGCCGCCGTTGACCAGCCGGTTCGGGCGAGGTTCCCCCGGAGGGCTCAGATCGAGCGTCCATGCGTCGGTCGCGGCCACAGCCTTGACGCCAGCGCGCCCGTCGGCCTGACAGGAAATGTCCACCCGGATGGTTCCCGATACCGGCCCGGTCCACTGAATGATCGCGGGCGTCCAGGTCTTGTCCGGGGTGTCCTGCTGGTTGATGAGGCGAATGCGCCGGATGATCTTGCCGTCCACGCGCAGGGTTACAGTAAGCTGACTTTTGTTGAAGGGCGAACCGGGCCCGGTGTACAGCCAGGCGAAACCGGCGAGCGTCAGGGAGTACTTACCGGCGGCGACGCTGACGGTCTCGCTGACGAGGCCCGAGAGAGATGTTCCCTCGGCGCTCACGCCGATGGCTTTGGAGCCGCTGTAGGGCGAAACGCCTTCCTGCCAGTTGGGGCCGATGACCGTCGCCCCGGAGTCGCCGCTCCAGAACGGGCCGTACGTCTTGCTGCCGACGGGTCCGGCGAGTTCGAAGTCGCCGTTGACGAGGCGGTCCTCGGACAGGGCGGCCGGAGCCGCGCACGCGAGGGTCAGCAGGACGAGTGCCAGGCGGGTCGCGAATGTCATGCTTGCTCCTTTGTCGGCGGGTGCTCAGCCCCCCGCGTGTCTATCGTCGTACAGCAAGGCTCTGCAAGAGCAGCCCGATCATGGATCATTGGAGCCCCGGCCAGTGAGCCTTCTCCAGCGCATCGAGCAGCCGCGCGCGCGCATTGCGGAACTCGGACGGGTCGAGCGTGTAGTCTGTCATCGTGCGCACAACGGAGTCGCAGATTCGGTGCGCCTCGGCGTCATTCGACCGCGCGAGGAGGCGGAGCAGTTCGTAGTCCTCGATGCCGTCCCGCATCGCATCCATGCGAATGGAACTCAGGGGGCCGTACCGGCCGGGGTACACGATGTGCGAATCGCCCGCGGGCAGGTTGTTCGGGTTGGGGTACCCGCGCTCGACGTTCGTGAACGCATCGCCCAACTGGAAGTTCAGCCCCCAGTGCAGATACCCCTCGAAGCCGTACTTGAAGTTCATCCAGTGGATGAGCCTCGGGCTCAGCAGGTGGTAGTCTATGAACCGGTTCATATAGCGGCCCTTCGGGTTCAGACAGGTATAGATCCAGA
>JAGVUD010000047.1:1217-2155 GCA_019136435.1 Armatimonadota bacterium
CCCAGCTTGCGCCTGCTATCGAAGAACTCCCGGTTGCGGTCAATCTCGGATGGCTGAGGAACCCAGATGTCCACCGACCCCGCCACCTCGCGGCACATTGTGGCGTCAATCGTCTTGACGCCCGGGGCGAACTCGCGCACCATTGCGGCCAGCGCGTTGTAGGCGGCCGCGTTGGCGGCGACGGGCTCATCTGACAGATGCTGCACATAGCGCTCGCGCCAGCCCTTCTCCTCCAGATGCTTCACAAGAGCCGGCAGAAACTGCGCCAGGAACTCCCGCTGTTCGGGGCTGTCAACCTGAACGTATGCCCATTTCTTCTGTGAGCCGCCGGGCAGGGTCGTCACCGGGCGGTGGCCCTTCAGCACATGCGTCTTCCAGTCCGTGCGGTACGCCAGGTGCGAGCCCTCGATTGTGCCGATGAGGCCGGCCTTTTCGAGCAGCTCCACAAACCGGTCGAACCGGCTGAAGTCGAAGGTGAGACGCCCCTGCGGGTCCTCCGACGCGGTGATAAGGTCGAACAGCATCGTTCTGGCCGCGTTCTGCCGGTAGTCCGCCATAAACCGGGCGTACACATCCAGCACTTTCCAGAAGCTCTCGCTCCACATGGTGACACCGTGGTACGCCGCGATGTTGCCCATCGAGAACCAATTCGTGATCTGGAGCGTGCGCTCGGGCGGCAGGGTGATGTCACGCACGCGAACTGTGACGGGAACGCGCAGATTACTGCCGCCCGCCGCCACGGTCAGCGCCGACCGGTACACGCCCGGCGCGCAGGTCCGCGGCGTCTGCACGATCAGCCACACCGGCTGATTGGTCCCGGCGGGGACTGTCACGGACGCGGCGCTCAGAATCGGGTCCGGCAGGTCGGCGGGGGGCTTCGCGACCAGGTGCGTATCGGGAGTGTTCGGCGTTCCCTTGCGGACCGGCACAAAGCCCAA
>JAGVUD010000523.1 GCA_019136435.1 Armatimonadota bacterium
CTCCGGCTTAGTGAACTGAGCCCTCATGCTCGCAAGAAGCTGCTGCTGCCGCGCGATTCTCTCAATATCGCTGTCCGCATGCCCATCGTTGGAATGACGGTAGCGCACCAGCCCGAGGGCCTGATTGCCGTTCAGCACCTGCGGTCCGGGCTTAAGGTGGATGTGCAGGTTGCCCCAGTTGTCGTCGTAGTCCAGCTGCTTGTCCACGTTGATCGGCACTCCGCCAAGTTCGTCAATTATCGCCTCGAACATGCGGTAGTTGATCATCATGTAATGCCCGGCACGCACGCCCGTCAGGTTCTGGACGGCAGTTGCCGCAAGCGACGGGCCTCCATAGGCGTTTGCGGCATTGATTTTGTGCCGGCCGCGATAGCCCGGAATCTCGGCGAGCGTGTCCCGCGGGATGGATAGCAGGTTGACGCGCTTCCCGGAGAAGTCCACATGTGCGAGCAGGATCGTGTCGGTGCGGCCCCTGGTCTAGGACTTGGCCGGGTCGAGACCTCCGCTCAGAGCGACCTGCGCCACCTGCCGGAGGGGAGGGTTCTTCATGACGAACCAGGCGCCCATGCCACCCGCGGCCAGGACGGCCAGAAACAGTAGAAGGAGCGTCCAGCGGAAAATGCGGGAGAGGAGCGAACGTTGCCGCCTTTGCTTCTTCCCGGTGGTAGCAGCAGCGGCGGCGCCGCGGCGAGAGTTGTGTTCAGACATCAGGGATCAGCCTCCAGGTTTTGGCTTTTTGCCAGGATTCAGACGCGCGCTTACCGATTGTCAACCGACTGCGCCTCTTGGGTGGGCGCTGCAGTGCGGCCTGGAAATGGATCCCGGATGCAAGGACATACTAGCCACAGCACAACGGCCGGGTCAACAGAACCCGGCCGTTTTTTTCACTTATTTTGCAGCGGCGCCAGCCGCGGCGGACTAAAGGAGGTCGCTGCGCTTGAGGACGATCTCTTTCTGGAGAATTCTGGCGTCGCCCTGCTTCACGAGATAGGGCTGATCCGCGAGCGCGCTGCCCATCCAGCCAAGAACATCCCTCGCTTCGCGCGGCGTCTTCCTGGGGTCGAGCGTGAACGTGGCAACGTACTCCTCGGCCTTCAGCGGGTAAATCGCGGAATCGCGCTCGATGTCTATCGTCCGGTTGAACTTGCCGTCGCGCACGTAGAGGTCGTCAATCAGGATGGTCTGCGACTGGTCTATGTCCCACCGGAAGCTGCCGAAGAATGCTTCTTTGAATCCCCTGTCCGCGATCTGCAGCCGCACTCTGCAGCCGTTGGGCACGTTGATGGTGCCCCACACCCGGAACTTCCTGGGCGCGATGCGCTCCCAGTGAGCCTCGAACTTCGCGTTGTACGTGGGCGTCAGCTTCGCCCGGGTCTCTTTCTCGCGAAGGACCAGAGCCAGATTGTTGCGCGCGACATCCACCATAACCTGGTTGCCTTCTTCTCTGGCGTATCGCCGCGCATACTCTTCGTTCGCCCGGATGTTCTCCTGCCACTGGCGGACCGCCGCATCGACGTTGCCGGAGTTCTCGTAGGCATGCGCCAGGGTGTGCCCCACGAACTGCGGCCGCGTCTTCCTGCGCCCGGTCGCGGGGTCCACGGCGTCCCTGATGTTGGCCTCTTTGAACCACTTTGCGGATTCAGCGTAGTCGAGGACTTTGTTGAAGTTGAGCCACCCGAGCTGGAAGTACATATCGTACGTGCGCGGGTTGTTTTGTATTCCCTCACGCAGCAGCGCCTTGGAGGCCGGGATATAGCGCCGGTCCGAGCGCTCCTGAGAGTCCGTGAAGTTGTACGACAGGTGCCACGCGCCCGTTTCGTATACGTTCATCTGGTGCGGGTCCAGCCAGGTGACTATGCGCACCATCGGAATGATGGCATCGTAGTTGCCCTCGTGGAAGAACTCGTCGGTGCGAACCCACAGCAGGCCGCCCACGACCTCTTTAAGCCCGATGAGGGTCGCGGCGATAAACTGCGTGCCGAGCTGGATGTTCGTCACCTTGCCCGGCTGGAATTTCGCGCGCAGGGGGTCGAGGTGAACCTGCATGGCCGCCACGAAAGCGAACAGGACGACAAGCAGACCGATCAGAAAGGCTTTCTTGCCCTGACTCATGATCGTCCTAGACCTCCTTGCGCTGGAACACCAGCACTCCCAGCACCACGAGGATGATCGTGTAGGCGAGTCCGTAGAGGGCGGCCTTAAGCATATACATCCCGATGTCCGCCTGCGGGACGTCCGGATGGATAAGCGGATTCTGGATATCGTAGTTCCCGAAGTTCGGGACGAGCACGTGAAACGCCTTGTAGAGAGGCTTCAGCACGGCGGCGGTGTTGGGGCTGCTCGCCATGGACTCGGTGACGCTTGACAGGTTGCCGATGATGAACACGGCGGAGGACAGGAAGAAGTTCACCGTCATGCTCATGAACACCGAGAAGAAGATGGCGACGGCGGCAAGAAGCAGCAGCTTCATATACACCATCGCGATGCCGCCCATCAGACCGGATATCTCCGACGACCACTGCCAGAGGCCGAGGAACCCCCTGAAGTCGTAGTTCCCGAGCGCCGTAAACGCCGGCGCGTTCGTCTTGACGGCGAAAACGAGAAGAAACGCCGCGCCCATGAGGAAGATGTTGAGCCCGAGCGTGATCGCCGCGCCCAGGAAGCGCCCGACGACGTACTCGTACCGTTTGACCGGCTTGGACAGGATGGTGTAGATCGTCCGCTGGTCCACATCGGAAGGTATCAGGGTAATGCCCATGATGATCGCGATGAAGATGCCCCAGAACTGCACCATCCCGAGGCCGAAGCTCTTGAGGATGGTGACCTGCTGCCGGAAGTCGAGGAACGGAAAGGTCAGAGAAATGATGACCGAACCGAGCGCCAGAATCAGAAAGACGTTCAGAATCTTGCGGCGCATCGCTTCGCCCAGAGTGTTCTTGGCAATCACCCAGGTTGTCACTGTGACAGGCTCCCTTCCAGCGACAGGTCAGCGACCGGCATGCCGGCCTGCTGAATGGTTTCGATGAAAATGTCCTCCAGAGTCCTCTGCGAGGGCGTCACCGCCACGATGTGCCCTCCGTTTTGCACAACCACATCAACGAGACGGTTGACCTGGTCCGGCTCGACCCGCGCACTGAGCGCGTCCTCCACAAGGAAGGCGTCCGGGGCGATCTCCTTGACCTTTGCAAGCGCGGCGTCCGACACTTTCTCGGCCCGGACCTCGGTGGTCTGCCCGGCAAGCAGATCTTTGAGGGCGCCGACCTTGAGGACTTTGCCCCGGTTCATAATGGAGACCCGGTCGCAGACCATTTCGACGTCCGAGAGCTGATGGGAACTCAGGAACACGGTGCGGCCTTCCTCACGAAGCCGCAGGATCAGGTCGCGGATTTCGAGGTGCGCGATGGGGTCGAGGCCGGAGGTCGGCTCGTCCAGAAACAGCACCCGGGGGTCGTTGACCAGCGCCTGCGCGAGCCCGATGCGCTGCAGCATGCCCTTGGAGTAGAACCTCAGACGCTTGTGCATGTTGCTCGCGAGGCCGACCTGTTCGAGCAGCTCGCTGACGCGGGCTTTTCGCTTCTGCGCCGGAATCCCGAAAAGAGTCCCGTAGAAGTCCAAAACTTCGAAGCCCGTCATGTGCTCATAAAAATAGGGCGTCTCGGGAAGGTACGATATCTTGCGTTTGACGTCTATGTCGCCCGCCGGCTGCCCGAGGATATGGGCGGCGCCCGAATCCGGGAAGATCAGCCCGAGGAGCATTTTGATGGTTGTGGTCTTGCCGGCGCCGTTGGGGCCAAGGAAGCCGAATATCTGGCCCTCCGGGACGTCCAGCGTGAGGTGATCCACGGCAACCACGTCTTCTTTTGTGAGCACATTGTGGAAAGACTTGGTCAGGTCGCGGATTTCAATCGCGTTTTCCATATTAGCAGCAGTCTGCCTTCTCTTTGGCGGTCGGCGCGCAGGTGGACGAGCAGCGCCTAGTAATAATACGTTGAATTGCGCAGAAAAGTTCTGACGCGGGCGCGACGGGGCGGCTGATTCCGCAGTACGAGCGGGAGTATACGCCGCCGCGGGGTGGGTGTCAACGCGAAAGACATGGCGTGCTGCTGCGAGCGGCGTCATAATAGTAGACCGGGCGGAGGGAATGCGGCCGGGGCCGAAAGGCATCCCGCAGGTTCCCGCGCCTGCCATTTGTAACCGATAGCGGGAAGAACGCCCGGCTGTGGGGACGGCACAGCAGTCCCTGCTTACAAGGGCGCATCCCGATGTGGAGGATATTGCAGCAATGAAGTTGTCCAGGCATTTCCCCAGGACCCTCGCGGTTCTCGCCATCGCAGGCATTCTGGCGATCGTGTGCACCTCGGCCGCCACAGCCGATCCGAAGATTCAGATCAACACCAAGTACGATTTCGGCACTGTGGCTCAGGGCGCGAAGGTGGACATGAAGTACGACCTGAAGAACGTGGGGGACGCTCCGCTGAAGATCGGCCCCATCCACCCGTCGTGCGGCTGCACTGACGTAACCGCCACAATGAACGTGGTGCCTCCGGGAAAGACCGCGGCGATCAAGGCCGTCTTCAACGCGGGCGGGTACCGCGGCAAGGTCACCAAGACCATCGCCGTGCAGACAAACGACCCGAAGAACCAGAACGTGCAACTGGTGCTGTCCGGCTACGTTCAGCCGCAGGTCGAGGTGATGCCGTCCAACATCAACTTTGGCAGGCTGGCGAAAGGCAAGAAGTTCTCACAGACCGTGATCGTGAAGGCGCTCAAGCCCGCCGGGTTCCAGATCACCGGGGTTGAGACACACTCGAACATCATCTCCGCTGGCCCCGCCCGCAAGTCGGCGCGCGTGGCCGGCGCCTGGGAGGTGCCGATAACCGTCAACTCAGCCAATGCGAACGTCGGCCGCATTTTCGACACGATCACTGTCAAGACGAATCGCGAAAGCCAGGGGATTACGATCATCCGGGTGCTTGGCAGCATCGTCGCAAATTAGGGTACGAGCCGCGGCTTGAGACCCACTTTCGCTTCATCCATCGCCGCCGCGCTGCTGATCGTGTTCGGCGGCGCGGCGCTCGGCCTGATTGCCAACGCCGCGGCGCCGAAGGGCATCCCGGTCGTTACCCCTCCCTTGCCCGCGGCCGCCCCGGAGATATCGTTCGAGGACGCGTGGGCGGCGTTTGACGACGGGAGCGCGGTATTCATTGACTCGCGTCCGATGGAGGAGTACCGGGACGGCCATATCGCGGGCGCGCTGTGTGTGCCGTACGACGACCGGAAAGACCACGTCGAGAGCCTGCGGCGGGAGGTGCCCCGCGACAGGCTGGTGATCGCCTACTGCGACGCCGCCGACGAATGCGAGTCGTCCAAGCGGCTGAGCGGCTGGCTGCTGATACAGGGCTGGAAAGACGTGCGCTACTTCGCCGAGGGTTACGCCGCCTGGCGTGATGCAGGCCTGCCCGTCACCGAAGGAGAACAGCCTTGACCACCCGGCGGATTGCGTTCGCGCTCAGGCTGTTTCTCGGGGGCTTGCTCGTGTATGCGAGCCATGACAAGCTGTTCGACCCGCAGCCGTTCGCGAACGCTGTGGACAACTACCAGATCCTTCCGTACTCCCTTGTGAACATGGCGGCCATTGCGCTGCCGTGGATCGAAATGGTGACGGGGCTGTGCCTGATTGCCGGTGTTTTCGCCCCGGGCGCGGGGCTGGTGGCGACGGGCATGTTCGCCGTGTTTACGGTGGCCCTTGTCATCGCTGTGCTGCGCGGGCTGAACATCAACTGCGGGTGCTTCAGCCTGGAGGAGGGAGCGGAGAAGGTCTCGTGGCTTGCGGCGAGCGGGCGCGCGGTGCTGACAGCGGCGGGTGTTTTCGTGACGCTCAGCAGCCTGCAGACCGACTGGCCGGCGGCGTGGCTCAAGAAGCCGCGCAGGGAGAAGGAGTGAAGCGCATGCGCGTAGCCTGCCCGGTGTGCTGGCATTCCGTTGTGACTGCCGTCGTGTGCCAGTCGTGCGGGCTGATTCAGTGCCTCGAGTACGAGGGGCCCACGTGCACCGCCTGCGGCGGGCCGTGCAGGCCGTCGCCTGCGCCCGAGGAAGCGAAGGCCGGGGTGGACTCCGCTCCGGGCTGAGCCGGGTTCCGAAACCCATCCGGACTGGGTTCCGGGTCAAGCCCGGAATGACGTAGTCACCACACCACACCATGCTGAGCTTGATTCAGCACCCGTCCGGACTGGGTTCCGGGTCAAGCCCGGAATGACGTAGTCACCACACCACACCATGCTGAACTCGATTCAGCACCCGTCCGGACTGGATCCCGGATCGAGTCCGGGACGACGTGGGGGCGTGGGGGCGTGGGGGCGCGG